>JAFDYM010000268.1 GCA_018267435.1 Bacteroidota bacterium
ACGCTAACAATAAACTTGGTATGATAACGTGTGTAGCAATAGATGATGAACCATTGGCATTGGACGTGTTGACCGACTTTGCCAGCAAAACCCCTGGCCTTGAGCTAAAGGGTACTTTTACCGATGCATTTAAGGCATTGGAATACTTGAAGGCGGAAGATGTAGATGTTATTTTCCTTGATATACAGATGCCACAGCTTACGGGCATACAGCTGCTAAAATCCCTATCCAATCCACCTTTAGTAATATTTACCACTGCTTATAGTAAGTATGCAGTAGAAGGTTTTAATATGGATGCTATCGATTTTCTGTTGAAGCCTTTCGCTTACGAGCGCTTTTTGAAAGCGGTAAACAAGGTGTCGGATTATTTATCGCATAAAGATAAGCCTGCGCCTGCCGATAACTTGGAGTTTATATTCCTAAAGAGCGACTACCAAATTGTAAAAGTAAGCCTTGACGAGATACAATATATAGAGGGTATGGATGACTATGTAAAGATATTTACCAACGATAAGATGGTACTATCGAACATAACTATGAAGGATATGCTGAAAAAACTACCTGCAAGCAACTTTATACGTGTGCACCGCTCGTACATTGTACCCCTTAAGCGTATAGAAAGTGTGCGTAACAAACGCATAAAACTAGGGGAGAAGATGATACCCGTGGGTGATAGCTACGCTGAAGGTTTCTACAAAATACTGGGCGAAAAAGGCTAGTGTATTAAACTCCTTTAGCCTTAGGCTGTCATAAAATCTCAATTACATTTGCGCTATGCGTATTTTCAGTTTTACATTGGCCTTGGTACTAGCAGCGCTAGGTACGCAGGCACAAGATATCCGTAGCTGGTGGGCTACACAGCCCATAACAGTTGACGGCTTTGCCAACGACTGGCCCGAAACTTTCCGCTACTACGATGGCAACACCATGCTACAGTTTAGCATAGCTAACGATAGCAATTACTTTTACCTATGCCTAAAAGCCAATGAACCTATGACGCAGCGCAACTTGTTGCGTTCAGGCTTGGCTATATGGGTTGACCCAAAGGGCAAAAAGAAGGAACAAGCTGGGCTTGTATTCCCTATGAAAAAGGAACACGGTGCGCCATCGCCGCATGAAAGACCAGAGTACCAAGACCCAGGTGCGCCACGTAGGGCCATGAATCAAATGAAACAGCATGTGTTGCTTACCCAAAATAGTATGCTACTGTTTGGCCTAACACCTACAGGTAAAGAAGAGGCACCCATAAAGGGTAATGAATATGGTATAGAAGCTGGTATAAGCTGGGATACGCTGGATATAATGACGCTGGAGTATAAAATACCTGCCCCTTTGCTTTTTGGCCATGGGCTTACGGCTGCCGATACTGCCAAAGCTTTCAGCTTGGGCTTAGTAATAGCCGCTGACCCCGAGGAGCAAAAGATGCAGCGCAATGGCGATGCCGACCCTAATATGAATGCAGGTGGTATGGGCAGTGGCGGTATGATGCGCAACGGAGCAGTAGGCGGCGACGTAGGCCGTGCCAACGACCCTATGGGCAGCCTAGGCGGTGGACAAAGCGGTGGCAGCATGGGCAACAATGGACCACCACCTAGTATGTATGTAGCACAAGACCAAAAAGTATGGTTGAAGGTGCGCTTGGTAGGTAAATACTAGGGATTGGTTGCTATAGGCTAACTGACTTTAAAGGATAGAAGCGACAAAATTTTCATTCAATGCGGGTTGAATCGGAAATTTTGTCGCTTAATTTTTGGTTAAAATAGACATAATTGCTGAAAATGGGTGCTGGTATGCGGTTTGACTAGTAGCTGGTATAAACAGCGAATTAGTAAACTAAAAAACAAAAGCATATGACACTGTTAACAGTAAAACCAGAAAATGGCCGTTTCGCCACTCCACGCTTCTCGAACCTATTCGATAGCTTTTTCGAGAACGAATTTCAGAATGTAAACCGTAAAGAGTTTTTTAAAACACCTGCGCTAGTGAATGTAAAAGACACTGAGGCTGCTTACATAATAGATGTAGCTGCACCGGGCTTTAACAAAGAGGAGATAAGCATAAAGGTAGAAAACAACTTGCTTACCATTAAGGCCGAGCAAAAAAACGAGACCGAGACTAAGGAAGAAAAATACACCCGTAAGGAATTCAACTTTAGTTCGTTCAATAGAAGCTTTACATTGCCAAAAACAGTAGATGCTGATAAAATAGGCGCTGCATACCAGAACGGTATATTGAGCGTAACCCTTCCTAAAAAAGAAGAGGCCAAGCCGACAGCAGCCATCGATATAAAGATTTCATAGTTAGGGTTTTCCCCTGGTGGTTCGGGGGATTTTGGTTGAACATGGAGAGGTACCCGCAAGGGTGCCTCTCTCTTTTTATGTATAGAGTATAAAAACAAAAAAGCCCCAAGTTTTCACTCGGGGCTTTACTATTTCTTAAGATTTATACTATTCAGCAGCCGATGCACGGGCGATGTATTTTTCTATATCGCGGCCTTCATCGCTTTTAGGGTATTTCTGCTTTATCTGCTCGTAATAGCCTTTAGCATCGGCATATTTCTTTTGCTTTTCAAGGGCATTGCCAGCTTTCATTAGGTAGAAAGGAGTAAACTGTTCGTTCTCTGAAAACTTCGCAGCCTTCTCGTAGTAGCCTATAGCTTCGTCCATTTTACCTTGTTCAGATAAAGCATCGCCAGTTAGGTTAAGGGCCAATGCGCCTATTATCGGTTCTTTAGTACTAAACTTGTTGAAGTAGCTAACTGCTTCATCGTACTTTTTCAAGTTTAGGCAGCATACACCAGCGTAGTAGTTAGAAAGGTTAGCTGCTTTGGTAAAGCTGTATTTGCTGCTTAGCTCGGCAAAGCCTGCAAATGGGGTAGTACCTACAGCGCGGCCATTCAATGCCAATGCAAACGAATCTTTCTCGAATGCAAACTGCGCCATGTACATAGCCTTTTGGGCTTCAGCATTGCGGTTAGGTAGCCACATAGCAAATACATATACAAGCGCTACGGCTAGTACCAACACTACACCACCACCTATTAGTAGCGGTTTCTTTTTTTCTTCTACAAAATGCTCAAAGTTCGATACCTTCTCTTCGAAGCTTTCGCCTATGTTGTCTAATTCTTCAGCCATTGATATACTTTAAAAATAATTTTGGAGTGCGAGTATAGCAGTTTTCTTTCAAATTCCTACAAAAAGAAGCCCCATTTCTATTCCATCATAAATGGATAGTCCTGCTGAACATATATATCCTTATAAAGCTCGTCATCGTTAGGGAAAGGCGAGTTTTCGGCAAATTCCACACAGTCGTCTATCTCCTTATCTACGCGGGCGTTTATTTCGTCTATCTCGGCTTGGGTAGCATACTTTTTCTTTAATATAGTAGCCAAGGTAGTTTCTATCGGGTCCTGCTTTTTGTACTCCTCTACCTCTTCTTTGGTACGGTATTTCTGCGGGTCGCTCATACTGTGGCCTTTGTAGCGGTAGGTAGCCATTTCTAGGAACGTTGGGCCATCGCCTTTACGTGCGCGTTCGGTAGCACGGCTTACAGCGTCGTGTACATCTTCGCACTTCATGGCATTTACCGTTTCCGATGGCATATCGTAAGCTAAACCTAGCTTAGCTATATTGGTTACGTTGCTACTACGGCCTACCGATGTACCCATGGCGTAGCCGTTGTTTTCGCACACAAATATTACCGGCAGCTTCCACATCATAGCCAAGTTGAATGTTTCGTGTAGTATACCCTGTCTTGCAGCGCCATCGCCAAAGTAGCAGATGGTTACATTGTCTTTGCCTAGGTATTGGTCGCTAAAAGCTATACCTGCACCAAGGCCTATCTGAGCACCCACTATACCGTGGCCACCAAAAAAGCTGTGTTCCTTGCTAAAAAAGTGCATTGAGCCGCCTTTGCCCTTGGTACAGCCTGTAGCCTTGCCATATAGCTCGGCCATGGCAGCATTGCAGCTTATGCCTTTGGCTATTGCCAGGCCGTGGTCGCGGTAGGCGGTTATCATGCGGTCATCGGGGCGCATAGCGCTTTGCGTACCTGCGGCTATTGCCTCTTGCCCTATGTAAAGGTGGCAGAAGCCACGTATTTTCTGTTGGCCGTACAGCATGCCCGCGCGTTCTTCAAACCTGCGCAACTTTAGCATTAGTTCGTACCAGTATAAGTAAGTCTCTTTCGTTAACTTCGCCACTGTTTCAAAATTTTGTGTCAAACAAAGTAAATCAAATTCAAACCACCAACCCGAACAAGGTTTGGTAAGCAATTTTTAAAGGTAGTGTTTCTAAGTAAAATATCTCTTCTTAACTTCAAAAACCACCCTGAAAAACAGCTACAGTTTACCACTAAACTCAACTGTTTTATAGGCAATAACGGCGTAGGCAAAACCAACCTGCTTGATGCCATATATTACCTATGCCTTACCAAAAGCTATTTTAACAATACCGACCAGCAGAATATCCTTTTCGGGCAAGAGTATTTAAGGTTGACGGGCGACTTTGTAAAGCGCGACGAAATGCACTACCTGGTGTATAAGCTAAGCGGTGTGCGCAAAAAGGAGCTGACTATAAGCGATGCGCCTGTAAACAAGCTGAGCGACCACATTGGCAACTACCCCGCCATTATTATTACACCCGACGATAGCCAATTGATATTAGGTAACAGCGAAGAGCGCCGCAGGTTTATAGATAGTACTATAAGCCAAGTACACAGGCAATACCTACTATGGCTAATGCAGTACAACAAGCTGCTAACGCAGCGCAATGCTGCCCTTAAGCGTATGAACGAAACAGGCCGCGTAGACCAAACCCTGATTGAAACCTACGATAAGCAACTGGCGCCGCTAGGCACTGCTATATATGAGGCGCGCAAAGTGGCTATAGAAAAGCTGACGCCGCTGTTCGATTCCTTTTATAAAACGATAAGCCTGGAGCGCGAGCATGCCAGCCTACAGTATGTAACACAGTTGAACGAAGCTTCTTTCGAGGACTTGCTAGATAAAGGCTTTAACCGCGACCTAGTGCTACAGCGTACCGATAGTGGCGTGCATAAGGATGATATTGACTTTTTTATAGGCACCAATAAAATGAAGAAGTTTGGCTCGCAGGGGCAGCAGAAGAGTTTCATCATTGCCATTAAGCTAGCGCAGTATCATTTTATAAAGAACGCCAAGGGCTTTCAACCTTTGCTATTGATAGATGACATATTCGATAAGCTAGATAACGACCGCAGCCAGCGCTTGGTAGAAATGATAAGCGGCCCCGACTTCGGCCAGGTATTTATTACCGATACCGACGATGCCCACATAAAAGATGCCCTGCGCGGACAGGAGGATATATATGAAGTGTTTAGGTTGTAAGTTAGCTACTAAGCTGCTGCCATCTCGGCCTGTACAGGCAGGTAAATATCAAACGTAGCACCTTCTCCTTCTTTAGAGTGTGCTGTAATGGTGCCGTTATGGTTCTGTACTATTTTTTTGCATATAGCTAAACCTATGCCTGTACCGCTGTATTCGCTCTTGCTATGCAAGCGTTGAAATATTTCGAAAATCTTATCCTTGTACTCCTCGCTAAAGCCAATACCGTTATCTATAATGCTTATGCAATGATAATCGCGGCGCTTGCTTAGTTCGGGCATGTCCAAGTCCTTTCCGTTTACTTTTTTGCACTTTACATGTACTTGTACATCTCCATCTTTCGAGTACTTAATAGCATTGGAAATAATATTGGCAAACAACTGG
>JAFDYM010000269.1 GCA_018267435.1 Bacteroidota bacterium
AGGGCGAAGTGGAATACAGCACTGACGCTGGACATAATATGGTGGCGGTGCAGTATGCTCCTACCGCGCCCGATGAATCGCTGGATGCAAGCGTAAAGAAATTGGATGAGTTGACGGGCTTGGAAGAGTTGAAAAAGGAAGTAAAGAACCACATCGACTACTTGAATTTCCTTAAGCTGCGCCAAGAGAAAGGGTTCCAAGATTCGGAGCGCATCAATCTACACTCGGTATTTACAGGTAACCCTGGTACGGGTAAAACTACGGTGGTAAAGCTGCTGGGGCAGATATATAAGTCGATGGGCTTGTTAAGCAAAGGGCATGTGAAGGAAGTTGACCGCTCGCAGTTGATAGGCGAATACATAGGCCAAACCGCACCAAAGGTGAAGAAGGCGATAGAGGAAGCGAAGGGAGGAATCCTGTTTATAGATGAAGCTTATGCCCTAGCGCGCGAAGCGGATGATAGTAAAGACTTTGGTAAGGAAGCCATAGAGGTATTGATAAAAGAGATGAGCGATGGCCACCCTGATATGGCGGTGATGGTAGCCGGCTATCCGCATGAAATGGAGGTGTTCTTAAAATCGAATCCAGGCTTAAAGTCAAGGTTTGCCAACTACTTCCATTTCGAAGATTATCTGCCCGATGAATTGCACTCGATAGCTTGTAGCTATGCCGTGCAAAAAGGTATGATATTGACGGAAGATGCGAAGGCATATTTGGAAGAGCAATTGACCGAAGGCTTCCGTAACCGCGACCGCAGCTTTGGCAATGCCCGCTATGCTATCTCAATCATAGATGAAGCGAAGATGAACCTTGGTCTGCGCCTAATGAAACGCGCCGACCTGAAGGACCTTGACGGCGAAATACTTTCTACCATTGAGAAGGAAGACGTGGAGCTAGTGTTTAAGCAACGCGGCAAGCGCAAGTACAACATCAACATCAACGAGAAGCTGCTGCAAAGCGCGCTTGACGAGTTGAATGCCTTGGTAGGTATAGCCAACATTAAAAACGAAGTAAACGAATTGATAAAGTTGGTACGCTTTTACCATGATATTGGCAAAGATGTGCTGAACAAGTTCTCGTTGCACACCGTGTTTCTGGGTAACCCTGGTACGGGTAAGACTACCGTAGCGCGTATAATAGGTAAAATATACAAAGCACTTGGCTTGCTTGAGCGTGGGCACATGGTAGAACTAGATCGACAAGGCTTGGTGGCAGGCTATGTAGGCCAAACGGCGCTTAAAACTGACGAGCGTATTAAAGAAGCTAAAGGTGGCGTATTGTTTATAGATGAAGCATATGCACTAGGCGAAGGCGGCGACTTTGGCCGAGAGGCTATTGAGACCTTGCTGAAGCGAATGGAAGATATGCGCGGCGAATTTGCTGTAATAGTAGCGGGCTATACCGAGCCCATGACGCGCTTCTTGGAATCGAACCCGGGTTTGCGCTCAAGGTTTGATAGAACGTTTACTTTTGAAGATTATACTTCGCAGGAGCTGTTCAAAATAGCACTGAACCTGTTTAAGCAGGAAGGTGTTCGCCTAGATAACGATGCATACGACTACTTACAGAAATATATACAAAGTATGTATGACTATCGCGATAAGTACTTCGGTAATGGCCGCGAAATACGCAAGCTAGTAGTAGATGCGGTACAGAACCAAAACCTGCGCCTAGCATCGATGAGCAAAGAGCATAGAACCAAAGATATGCTTGAAACGCTTACGCTGGAGGACTTGAAAGAGTTTAAGATACAGGAGGGCAAGCGAAGCAGCCTAGGCTTTAAATACTAATACAAGAAAGCGCTACAGTAATGTGGCGCTTTTTTTTTACTCAAACTGCTTGAACGCCTTCGGCAGATTAGCAATAATATCGCTAGCTATCATACCTGTTTGGCTTTGTTGCTCGGCGGCAAGGTCGCCTGCTGCACCGTGTATATATACACCTATGGCGGCTGCGCGCGCAGGTGTATAGCCTTGCGCCAATAGCGCCGTCAACACACCCGTTAGCACATCGCCGCTACCGCCTTTGGCCATGCCTGGGTTACCTGTTGAGTTGAAATAGATATACCCCTCTGGCGTGGCTACGCTGGTATGCGCACCTTTCAATACTACTACCACACCATGCTTCTTAGCAAAGCGCGCTTGCAGTTCAAGTTTATCAAGGTCATCGCTCCACTCTCCTACCAAGCGCTTAAACTCGCTGGGGTGTGGCGTAAGTATGCTACCTTTAGGTATCATGGCCTTTATCTTGTCGTGCTCTGCTATTATGTTTAGCGCATCGGCATCTATCACCATCGGCTTATTGTATTTACGGAATAGACTCTCTAGAAATTCGAAGCTGTCCTTTTCGGTGCCTATGCCTGGCCCCACACCTATGCTACTGAACTTGTTTAAATCGAGATGGTGGATATAGCCAAGGCTAAGGTGTCCTTTATTCCGTTTTACTTCTACATTAAACAGCTCGTCCTGTTCTTTATCGGCCTGTGTATGCACCATAGCCTCGGGGCAACTGCTCTGCATTATCTCATAGCCGCAATCGGGCACTAAAGTACTTACCAAGCCAGCCCCGCTGCGCAGTGCTGCACTAACCGATAGCACCGCCGCACCTATCTTGCCATAGCTACCAGCGCACACTAGAGCATGACCATAAGTGCCTTTGTGGCTAAACTTACCGCGCGTTTTTATAATACTATCAATGGTCTGCTGTGTTATATAGCTATAGCTGGTAGTTTGGCTATTGCTAAAGTCTTTGCTTAGGCCAATATCCAACACGCGGAACCAACCCACATACTGCCCGTTGTTAGGGAACATAAAGCACAACTTAGGAGCATGGAAAGTGAACGTTACATCGGCCTTGATGATAGCATCGGTTTCGCTGTTCGGTTTATCGCAATACAAGCCCGAAGGCACATCTACCGAAAACACCACCGCACCCGATTGATTGATGGCGCGTATTACCTGCGCGCTTATACCCTCAGCCGCACGGTTCAATCCACTACCGAAAAGCGCATCTATCACCACCGCATCGGCAGGTATAGGGGGTATCTGCATTTCGGTTTCTATATACCTAAAGCCGCCTATGTTTTTCAGGCGTATTTCGTTAGCCTCAAAGTCGTCGCTACCTTGCACGGCATGGCGTACTATGTAGGCAGAAACATGTAGGAAACCCTGCTGTATCAGCAAGCGTGCTATGGCTAAGCCATCGCCGCCATTGTTGCCCATGCCACATATAATGATGATGTTGTCATTCTTGCGGATATAGCCATCGGTAAGGGTGGTGGTAAGTTTATTTGCAGCACGCTCCATCAGCACTATCGATGCCACGGGTTCGTGCTCAATAGTGTATTTATCCAATTCACGGATTTGCTCTGCCGATAGGATTTTCACACGTTGCTTTTTGTATTAAAGATATAACAAAACAGTGCCATGCGCTAGCGCTTTGCACCCCGTTATCAACAAATTAGTCGTTTATGAAAATGTAGAATTGCTGCTTCAATGGGTTTAAGGTTTCAACGCATTGCTCAATAAACGCAGGTGTGTAGAAGGGAATAAAATTCTCTACCCTTTCCTGCAAACTACCATTGGGAAACAGGGAGCCATGCACCGCGCGTATTTGGTTAACGCTCGTTTCTTGCTTGCGCTTTTCAGCTTTCAGCATCTTGCCTTCTAGGTTGTCCAAAACTGTCAAAGCCTTTTGCTTTTCGGCGGCAACGCTTTGCACCAAAGTAATATCAACGGCTTCTGCCTTTTTGCCAATTACCTCGTACATTGCCTCTACTTGCGCACGCTGTTCGGCTAGCGATGTAGCACTACCTGCTTGGTCTTTTATGTACTCATTAACTAGCAAGTCAACATCCTTAAAAAACTGCGGCAACTGCATATCCAGCTTCTGCAATTTGCTAATGGCAGAAGGTGCTACGATAGCCGCCATGCTGCGCATAACCAATACAGGGAAGCTTACCTTGTAGTGTTCAAACAATGGCTTCAATTCCAGCCAATAACTTAGCTCGCCGGCACCACCTACAAAGGCAATATTCGGCAGTACCATTTCTTGGTATAATGGGCGGAAGAAAACGTTGGGGCTAAAGCGTTCCGGTGCCGAATCTATCTCTAGCTGTAATTCTTCTTTAGTAAAAGAAATAGGCTGATTATTTACTACGTAACATGCCTTGGCTTCATCCCATATTACACGCTCGCGGTATTGCTCGCCAAGGTAGAAGAAATTGATGTCGCGAGGCTTGGCTTGCACCTTATAATGTTGCTCTATATAAGCTATGTTCTCTGATAATTTCTGGGTTGCCCTATTATTGAAAACCTCATCGGCAATTACGTTCTTGAACAAGGCCTTCAATGTAGCATCATCTTGATTGATAACTACCAAGCCATGCGGCTTGAAAACCTCGTTTATAACATACTGCGTAAACTGCGCTATAGTGTCGCATTTAGCAGCGGCTTCTTCTATAATTTTTATGGCCTCATTCTCTCCTATCGCAGTCCTTACTTCTTCCAGCGCTTGTTGCAGTATAGAAGTATTCAACCTACCAACAGCTCCGCTAGCACCTGCACTCCATTCGTATCGTTTACCCGCAACGGTTGTGTTGTTCAGTTCATCCATATCATGGTCTTCGCTGCCCATCCAAAATACGGGCACAAAGCTGAAATCGGGATACCCCTCCTTCAACTGCTTGGCTAAGTTGATAGCCGATGATATTTTGTAAATATTAAACAATGGTCCAGTAAACAATACTGGCTGATGCGCCGCTGTAATGGTAAAAGTATTGGGGCTAAGCAGGGCTGCTATATGCTCGTTTACAAAGTCGCTAGCGTGTAGCTTTTCATATTGCTTGCGCAGGGCAGCTACCAGTGCCTCGCGGTTAATAGTGTTGGTCTGTTTGTCGGCTATGGCATGTTTGAAATTATCCAACTCAGGGTAATAGCTGTGTAGCTGTTTTACCTTTTCATCTCTACTTAAATAGTCTTTCACAAGTGGGGGAAGAAAGCCTGTTTGGGTTATATCAATCGATTCGCGTAGGGTCATGCCTCAAAATTAAAAGCCCCTGACAATATCAGGGGCTATACAACAAATTTTATGTTTTTGGGCGAAGCATTACGAGTGGCTATACTTGCCTAGCAATGTTTCCACTAGGTCAACATAAGCCTGCTTGGCAGCATCGCTGCTCATGCCACGCTTGCCATCCCATTGCTTCCATTTAAACTTCTCTTTTATATCGAACAAGCCAGGCTCATCTGTATTATTATCGCCTTCCGTAGCTTGTTTAAAAAATGCATAAAGGTCAAGCAGCTCGTTATTATCTGGGCGCTCGGTTAGGGTTTTCACCTTTAGCTGCGCCGCTTCAAATTGTTCGGTTAGTTTGCTCATTTGTGGGTTTATTTTTTGTCGTTCGGGCCTTTGGCTATGCTATCGCGCATACTGGTATCGGCCTGTACGTTTTGCATTTTGTAATAGTCCATTACACCTAGGTTACCATTGCGGAAGGCCTCGGCCATAGCTATTGGCACTTGCGCTTCGGCTTCTATAACGCGGGCGCGGGCCTCTTGTGCTTTTGCCTTCATTTCTTGTTCAAGGGCTATCGCCATGGCGCGGCGTTCTTCTGCTTTAGCTTGGGCTATATTCTTATCGGCATTTGCCTGGTCCATTTGTAGGGCAGCACCAATGTTTCGGCCAATGTCAATATCTGCAATATCAATAGAAAGAATCTCGAACGCTGTACCCGCATCCAAGCCTTTCGCCAATACCACTTTCGATAT
>JAFDYM010000026.1 GCA_018267435.1 Bacteroidota bacterium
GCTTCTGCTTTGCTATCGAATTTAAGCTTGTGTCCGTACTCGCTCATCCATCCTGTTTGCCTAGCAGGATTGCCTATTAGCAATGCATATGCAGGCACGTCTTTTGTTACCACAGCACCTGCGCCAATAAATGCATACTCGCCTATGGTATTGCCACACACTATTGTAGCATTGGCACCTATGCTAGCCCCCTTCTTTACAAGCGTTTGTTTATACTCGTTCTTTCTAACTACGCCACTTCTAGGATTTATAACATTGGTAAATACCGCCGATGGACCTAGAAAAACGTCATCCTCACAAATTACGCCTGTATATATCGAAACATTGTTCTGCACCTTTACATTGTTACCTATCATTACGTCAGGCGATACCACAACATTCTGACCTATATTACAATTTTCACCTATTACACACTTGGGCATTATATGGCTAAAGTGCCATATTTTAGTACCCTTGCCTATAGTACAGCCCTCATCAACAACTGCTGTAGGGTGAGCGTAATATGTTCCCGCTTCACTCATTTAAGCAAATCGGTGTTTACTATCATAAAGCTCTTCCTTAGTTAGGCTTTTAAAGTATGCATAAGTCAACTTCAAGCCTTCAGAACGATCTACTTTTGGGGTCCACCCCAAAACTGACTTAGCCCTTGTTATATCTGGCTGCCTTTGCTTAGGGTCATCAACTGGCAAATCTTTATATATCACCTTCTGTGTAGTACCAGTTAGTTTTATTATCTCTTCGGCAAATTGGCTAATAGTTATCTCATCGGGGTTACCTATGTTAACTGGCTGATGGTAGTCGCTTAGTAACAAACGATAAATACCTTCTACTAAATCATCAACATAGCAGAAAGATCTGGTTTGGCTACCATCTCCAAAAACTGTCAAATCCTCTCCACGCAATGCTTGGCCAATAAATGCAGGTAATACACGGCCGTCGTTCAATCTCATACGCGGTCCGTAAGTATTGAATATGCGCACTATCTTGGTATCTACACCATGGTAAGTATGGTAAGCCATGGTTATAGCCTCTTGAAAACGCTTAGCCTCATCGTATACCCCACGTGGACCAACTGGATTTACGTTGCCCCAATATTCTTCATTCTGCGGATGCACTAGCGGGTCGCCATATACCTCGCTAGTACTTGCCACTAATATGGTTGCGCCTTTAGCTTTAGCCAAACCTAATAGGTTGTGGGTACCTAAAGAGCTTACCTTTAGCGTTTGGATTGGTATTTTCAAATAATCGATAGGTGATGCTGGAGATGCAAAGTGTAATATATAGTCAATGGCACCAGGTACGTGCACATATTTGCTTACATCATGATGGTAAAACTCAAAGTTCTTATCCTTGAACAGATGCTCGATGTTCTTCAAATCGCCCGTAATAAGGTTATCCATACCTATTACGTGGTAGCCTTCCTTCAACATCCTATCGCAAAGGTGCGAACCAAGAAAACCTGCCGCACCTGTTACTAATACTCTCTTCATGCATTTACTTTTTCACGGCCTATACTGTAGTAAATATATCCAAGTTCTTTAATGGTAGAAAGGTTGTAAAGATTACGCCCATCAAAAATCAACTTCTCTTTAAGTAATGCTCCTATCTTATCAAAATCTGGCGAACGGAATTCATTCCATTCAGTAGCTATTACCAGAAAGTCCGCGCCTTTTAGGGTATCGTACTCATCTGCGGCAAAGTATACTTTATCACCATATATCTGCTTCACGTTTTTCATTGCCTCTGGATCATAAGCACGTATATTAGCACCCGCCTCCATGAGCTTATCTATTAGGTACAATGCCGGAGCCTCCCGTATATCATCGGTGTTAGGCTTAAATGCCAAACCCCATAGGGCTACCGTTTTACCTTTCAGATCGCCTTTAAAGTGAGTAGTTATTGTATTGAAGAAACGCTCACGCTGCAGATCATTTACTTCCATTACAGCATCTAATATCTTAAAGTCGTAATTATTCGACTTTGAGGTATGAAATAATGCCTGTACATCTTTAGGAAAACAGCTACCGCCGTAACCTATACCTGCAAAAAGGAATCGCTTACCGATACGAGAGTCAGTACCTACGCCCTTACGTACGTTATCTACATCAGCACCTACTATTTCGCATAGGTTAGCTATTTCGTTCATAAACGAAATTTTAACTGCTAAGAATGCATTTGCTGCATACTTAGTTACTTCAGCACTGCGCTCATCCATGAAAATTACTGGGTTGCCTTGGCGAACAAATGGTTCATAAAGCTCTTCCATCACTTTCTTAGCCTTGTCGCTCCTAGTGCCTACTACCACGCGCTCGGGCTTCATAAAGTCTTCTACAGCCACCCCTTCGCGCAAAAACTCAGGATTGCTTATTACATCAAATTCAATCTTTGCATTAGGTGCTATACGTTCGCGTACTTTATCGGCAGTACCTACAGGTACCGTGCTTTTGTTAACTATAACAGCGTACCGCTTCAATAACGGGCCAAGGTCATCCGCAACTTTCAAAACATACTTTAGGTCAGCATGGCCATCTTCGCCTGGTGGCGTAGGCAATGCCAAAAATATAACCTTTGCACCTTCAATTCCTTCAGCCAAAGATGTAGTAAACTTTAAACGACCAGCAGTTGTATTGCGCTCAAACAACACATCTAACTCGGGTTCATAAATCGGAACAATACCTGATCGTAGCTGTTTTACCTTATCCGCATTTACATCTACGCACGTTACTTGATTGCCCGTTTCAGCAAAGCACGTTCCTGTAACTAAACCTACGTAGCCTGTACCTACTACTGCAATTTTCATTTTAAGCTTTGTTTAACCGATTCTATAATATAAGTCTGCTGTTCAGCATCCATTTCGGTATGTATGGGTAATGATAACACAGTTTCGCATAACTTGTTAGTTGAACGGAACATTTCATTAGTATACATACTATTATAATATGCTTTCTGTTTGTGTACCGGTATAGGGTAATATATCATACTAGGCACTCCCTTTTCTTGTAACTTTTGCCTTACTATATCCCTATCCATACCATCTAGCTGCAAAGTGTATTGATGAAACACGTGCGTGCTGTTATGCGCCCTAGCAGGTGTAGTAACCCCGGCTATATTGGCAAAGGCTGCATCGTAAACATCGGCTACGGCAAGGCGCTTGGCAGCGTATTCATCTAGGTATTGCAATTTTACATCTAGCACAGCTGCCTGTATAGTATCTAGGCGGCTGTTTACACCTATTATATCGTGTACATATTGCTTGCTTTGGCCGTGGTTGGCTACCATGCGTATACGCTCGGCAAGCGCATCATCATTGGTAAAAACAGCACCGCCATCGCCGTAGCAACCTAAGTTTTTAGAAGGAAAAAACGAGGTAGTACCTATATGGCCAATTACACCAGCCTTTTGTTTTGTGCCGTTGGCATAGGTATAATCGGCACCTATAGCCTGTGCATTATCTTCTATTACATAAAGATTATACTGCTTTGTTATATCCATTATCGCCTCCATATCGGCGCACTGGCCAAAAAGGTGCACTGGTACTATTGCTTTAGTTTTAGGTGTTATCGCCTTTTTTAGCGATTCAATGTCCATAGTAAAGGTATCTGCTGTTACATCTACCAATACAGGTTTCAATTTTAACAAGGCTATTACCTCCACCGTAGCCAAGAAGGTGAACGAGGTAGTTATCACCTCATCGCCCGGCTGTAGGTCTAGCGCCATCATAGCTATTTGCAAGGCATCGGTGCCGTTGGCGCAGCCTATTACATGCTTGGCACCTAGGTATTTAGCTAGGTTATCTTCAAACTTTTTTACTTGTGGGCCTTTAATAAACTGGGTACTGGTAAGTACCTCTGCTATAGCGGCATCTACCTCCGTTTTTATACGTTGGTATTGGGTTGCAAGGTCAACCATCCGTATTTCTTTCACCGCAATCATTTTTTAGGCGCGCTAAA
>JAFDYM010000270.1 GCA_018267435.1 Bacteroidota bacterium
CAAATGGCAAAGATAGCCCGGTACACGGCGGCGCAGCTTTTATGGACGATTGCAAAAACGTATCAGGTCAACTTTGGAGGTTGGATTTGGTAAGCAGCGCCAATGGCGACCACATATATAGGTTGAGAAGTATGAGCGCAGGAAATAATTTTTCGCTAGAAGGCAACAAGCCTGGTGGTAGTAAAGGTGGCAATGCTTTTATGGATAATACCCAAAATGTTTCGGGCCAAATGTGGAGGTTAGTTCCTACTGAATAATGAGTAAGAATTAGTAAATAAACGGGTTAGCTTTTTTACTAAAGTTACCCGTTTTTGTTTTTTTCTAATAAAGAAATTGCTATACTACTTTTGCTTATGAGGTACAAATGTCCAATACTAGTGCTACTGCTTTTGGCCAGCCATTTTACAATGGCTCAACGCATTGCTATTAGTGAAAAGTTGACGGAAATAGACAGCCTTATAAAATACAGTAGGTTCGATATTGCCCAAAGGGAGACAGATAGTTTGTATGAGGTGTTAAATACTTTTAGTAAAAAACATAAATACAAAACTGAGCTACTAGAGTTAAGGTTCAGGCATGCGCTTATAATTGATAGGCAGGACGCCGCACCAGACCAAACGTTATCAATATTGCAGGAGATAGCAGATGAAGCTGCGGCAGCACAACTACATTCATTATCCTATAGAAGCTACCTTTTGTTGGCATTAACTTATGAGAAACATGGTAATCTTGAGTTAACCAATGACTACCTAGCCCTTGCATATAAAGAATATAAGAACAATGGGCTGGATGAACTTTACAGCACCTACTGTGTAAGGAGGAGTTCATATTTCAGAGTGCAGAAGCAATACGATTCTGCAACCTACTTTGCTAAACAAGCACGGCAATATGCCCTGAAATACGACAATGAAACTGATTTGACAGATTCATATATACTATTGGGTAGTATTGCAAGAAGGGCTTATAGTAACTATGATGAAGCTATTAAATATTTAAAAATATTACTAAGTTATAGGATAAGATTTAATGATAGTACATCAATTGCCACTACTTACAATGACATAGCTTTAAATTATTTTGAAACTGGAGATTATTCAAAATCTTTACTATATAGTGACTCTGCTTATGTTTATTATAATAGTAATATTTCTTTGATTTACAAAGTGTCGCTACCCGAACAAAGGCATGCGATTTTTAAGGTTTTAGGCAATAAAGATTCTACTTATTATTATTTTAAGCAGTACCATGATGACCTTCTACTATTATTAAAACAAGAGGAATTTGTAAAAGTAAAGAAAATTGAAGCGCAGTACCAAAACGACAAGAAGGAAGCAAGGATAAAAAGCAGGGAGCAGCAACTTGTTTTTATTATCATTTTATTAACTGTAATTGTTATTGCTTCTGTTTTGTTGGTAAGAAACAATAGGAAAATAAACCGTCAGAATAATGTCATTAGCAAGCAATTGGTAGAATTGACTAAAACCCTAGAGCAAAAGCAAGTGCTACTGTCGGAGTTGCAACACCGCGTAAAGAACAACCTGCAACACGTTATCAGTATTTTAGAGATACAAAAAGAATCGATTGACTTTAATAACATAGAAGAGCTGGTTAGGGGTAATCAGAACCGTATCCACTCAATGGCATTGTTACACAAAAAGATGAATGTATCTGATAATGTGAGTGAGGTTAATCTAGGTAGATATGTTGCCGAACTAGCTGAACTGGTATGTGAATCGTACGCTAGGCCCAAAAAGAAGGTGGAGTTGAATGTGGTATGTAGTATAGACAAGATTTCGATAGAAAAGGCACTGCCTATAGGGCTAATAGTTGTAGAATTGGTAAGCAACAGTATAAAGCATGCATTTAAAAAACGTAGCGTGGGCCTAATTACAATCGAAATTGGCAATAGTGATGAATTGAGTAAAAAGAAATTGTACTATGCCGATAGCGGTGATGGTTATGATTTTAATAAGGTTAGCGATAAGGGCTTAGGGCAGGAGATAATTAAAGGGTTGATAGACCAACTGGACGGAACTTTTGAAACCCAAAGCAATAACGGTTTTGAGCTTACAATTTATTTTCAATAGTTACCTTATGAAGAAAACAGTATTACTGGTTGAAGACGATTTTTTGAACAGAAGGCTAAGCAAGAAAATACTTGTAGAGAATAGCTATGCCGTGCTGGAAGCAAAGAATGCGCATGAGGCATTGGGCATACTGAAAAAGGAAACCATTACACTTGCCATTTTGGATATTAATCTAGGCGAGCATGAGCAAGATGGCATTACACTAGGCCAGCAAATAAAGGATGAGTTTTCTGTTCCGTTTATATATCTTACAGCATACGAAACACCTGAAATAATAGATAGGGCTGTTTCCACTTCGCCTTACTCATACCTTACCAAGCCTTTTAAAAACAGCGATTTGATTGCTTCGGTAGAAATTGCCATCCGCCAGTCTATCAACGTACAGAAGCGCAAACCCTTTATTGCAGTAAAAGATGGCGAATACAATGTGGAACTTGCCGTAGATGAAATTGACTACATAGAATCGGATGGTAATTATCTTTTGTTTTATGCAGGGCAGAAAACGTATAAGCTTCGTTCTACAATTAAGGGAATAATGACTGAACTGCCTGCTTCTACCTTTGTACAAACACACCGCGCTTACATTGTAAATAAAAATAAAGTGGAGAAGTCAACAAATAGGTGCGTAGTTATCGGCAATAAAGAAATTGCAGTTTCGGAAGGTTACCGTTTTTCTAAAGATTAGATTAGCAAAAACTAACGTGTAAACATACAGATGTTTGCCTAAGGCCGATATGTTTTCATTAACGGCGTTTAGTATTATACAGCTTACCTTGTATACCTATTACTGTCACTTTTATAGGTAGATATTGATAGTAAATTCCCCATCTATCCCTAATACTGGCGTTCTATCCCAGTTTCTCATTTGTTGAATTTGCTGCATATATTTTTCGCCCGCTTTACATGCAAAGCAGCGCAGCAAGCCGAAAATGCGGAACAGAGTAGGCAAAACACAAACCAAGAAATACCATGATTAATTTTAACCTAGCGAAGCGTAACCTGCTTGCCAGCATTGCCTCGCTACTACTTGCAGCTGCTGCCACTACAGCTACAGCTCAATGTCCCACTGGCGATGTTGTTTTTTCCACACAGGCAGAAGTAAATGCCTTCGGTACCTCGTATCCAAACTGTGCAACTATGAATGGCAGTTTGTTTATTGGTGTTACTACTGGCAGTTCGAATATTACCGATATAAGTGCACTAAGTGGCCTTACCACTGTACCTGGTTATATAAGTATAGATAACAATGGGCAATTGCAAAACTTGAATGGTTTACAGGGTTTAGTGTCTATAGGATTCCACTTGCAGGTTTACAATAATGACCAACTAACCGATGTATCGGCACTAGATGATTTAAAGACAGTGGGAAGTTATTTTAAGATAGAGGATAATGCGGCACTTACAAACTTGAACGGCTTTAGTGCACTAGAAGTAGTTGGCGATAATTTTACAATACGGAATAATGCATCACTTCAAACCATAAATGGATTTGCAAACCTAGATAGTATTAAAGGTGGAGTTGAGCTGGTAAATAATGTTGCAACTCAAAGCATAAACGGATTCGGTAATGTAAAATTCATTGGAGCCCATCTTGCGATGCAAAACAATAACGCATTGCAAAGTTTCGGAGGTTTTTCCCAAACTAGAAGCATTGGCTCAGATGTTTTCATTGGCTACAACCCTATGTTACAAACTATAACAGGGTTCACTAGTCTTAATGCCATTGGGGGGTATTTAAGCATAGGAGCAAACGCAGCTTTGCAAAACCTTAATGCATTTTCAAACCTAACAACTATAGGAACAACTTTGGGTGTTACAGACAATGCCACCTTGAATGATATATCAGGTTTACAGAACACTACCTTTCAGCCTTTTAATGGCAACGGTCTTGGTATAGCTAACAACCCACAGCTTTCGCTTTGCAACTTGCCTAATTTTTGCGCATATCTTGCCAACCCAGCTACTACGCACCCACGTACTATAAGCGGCAACGCTACTACCTGCGCTACCGAGCAGGATGTAATAACCGCTTGCCAAACACCTGCCCCTTGCCCTACAAGCGATGTAACACTGGCTACACAGGCGGAGGTTAATGCATTTGGCACAAACCACAGTACTTGCACCGCTATTAACGGTAGCTTGTTTATAGGTGTAAATGCAGGTACTTCGGATATTACCGACCTTTCGCCATTGGCCGGTATACAAACTGTAAGCGGCTATGTATGGGTGGCCAATAACTCAGGTTTGCAAAACCTGAACGGCTTGCATAACATAAGCAACGTAGGCGGTGCATTGAACATAACAGGTAACGCAACCCTACAAAACCTAAACGGCCTTAGCAGCCTTACTACTGTGGGCCAAGATATATACGTGGTTGAAAACAGTACACTTACCAATATATCGGCATTGCAGAGCACTGCCTTTACACCAGCCAGCGGTTTCGGGCTAACATTGAGGGATAACACCTTGCTTGAAGTTTGTAACTACCCTAACTTCTGTGCATATATAGCTAACGATGCTACTACGCACCCACGCGTAATAAGCGGCAACGCTACCACCTGCGCTACCGAGCAGGCCTTGCAAGCTGCTTGCCTAAGTATAGGTATAAACGATATGGGCCAAACAGTAGTAAATGCTTACCCTAACCCGGTAAAAGACGTGCTGAACATAAGCACCGACCTAAGCATAACCGAAGTAGCGGTAATGAACATGCTGGGCCAAACCCTTGTTGCTAAACAAGGCAACACTACCATTGTACAAGTAGATATGAGCATGCTGCCAGCGGGTAACTACATAGTAAAAGTAACCACTGCCAACGGTGCCCAAGTTGGTAAGGTAACCAAGCAATAGTAGCCCTGTAACCTTTTAGTGGCTTTTTCTTGAACCGCCGTTATAGCAATATAATGGCGGTTTATTTTTTTGGGCGCGGTGTAGGTAAGTGGAATTGAACACAGATGACGCGGATAACGCAGATAGAAACGGATGATATTTCTTGTATTAACCTTTGTTCTATCTCTGCGTTAAACTGTATTATTTGTTCTATGCGCAAAATGCCAACAGTATGTAGGCCCCCGACAAGTCGGGGCAGGTCTAAGGTGCGCAGCAGTAGGAGAGGTGCGCTATAGCACCGCCCATCATTATTTGTATTAGATTTGGGTTTTAGGGCTTCTACAAAGCATTGAAAACCAATGCTGCCGATAGAAAGCTGTAAACTTTACAACGCAAACCGCTCTATTCTTTGCTTTTTGTGGATAAGATGTTATATTTGCCGCCCCGTGAGAAAAGCGGGGATTTTTTATTTTTTTACCCAAACAGGCAGATAAACATGCTTACACAGTACGAAACAGTATTTATTCTGACTCCTGTGTTATCGGAAGATGACACCAAAAAGGCAATCACGGCTTACGTGGATTTGCTAAAGGCCCAGGGAGCAGAGATTGTTCATGAAGAACATTGGGGGCTTAAGAACTTGCGTTACCAAATCAACAAAAAAACCACTGGTATATACCACTTGGTTGAGTACAAAGGTACTGGTAAGGCAGTAGACACTTTGGAAATCGCTTTCCGTCGTGATGAGAACGTATTGCGCTATTTGACCGTAAAACTTGACAAATTCGCCGTTAAATACAACGACGATAAGCGTGCAGGTTTAGTAGGTCGTAACAAAAAAGTTAAAACACAGGAGGTAGCACAATAATGAGACCAAAAGGAGACATCAAATATCTCACCGCAACCAAGATTGGTTTAGTAAAGAAAAAATACTGCCGCTTTAAGAAAAACCGTATCCGTTACATCGACTATAAGGATCCTGAGTTTTTGTTGAAGTTTATTAACGAGCAAGGTAAAATATACCCTCGTAGGCTTACTGGTAACTCATTGAAGTTCCAACGTAAAATAGCTCAAGCGGTTAAGCGTGCACGCCACCTATCGTTGTTGCCTTACGTAGCCGATTTATTGAAATAATTGGTAAACTAATTAAAAGACAAAAACAATGGACGTTATATTATTAAAGAACGTAGAAAAATTAGGTTACGCCGATGATGTGGTGACAGTTCGCCCAGGCTTCGCGCTTAACTACCTAATACCACAAGGCTTTGCTGTTATAAAGAATAAAAGCACACAAGCCGAACTAGAAGGCCGCAACGTAGCCCGCGAAAAACGCGAAGCGAAGTTGTTGTCTCAAATCAATGAAATTTCGGCTCGTTTCCAAGGCGAAACCTTGAAAATAGGTGCTAAGGTAGGTTCTACCGATAAAATATTCGGTAGCGTTACTTCTTACCACGTAGCCGAGGCTATCAAAAACCAACTGCAAGTTGAGGTTGACCGCCGCAAAATAAAGATACTTGAAGGCGAAGTGAAAAACCTAGGTGCATATACTGCAGAAGTAGGTTTGGGTGCTAGCCACAAAGTAACTGTTAACTTTGAAGTGGTTGCTGAATAATTAATTCGGCTTAACACATATTAAATTGAAAACCCTGTCGTTTATTGGCAGGGTTTTTATTTTTATGGCCCCACCCAAACCCTCCCCGAGGGGGAGGGCTTAATAAAAGAGTATATTTGTAGTAATGCCTAAATGCATAAAACTTACCTTATTGCTAGTAATGCTTGCCGCGGCGCACACCGTATCGGCGCAGCTTAACTACGATTTTACCGAAGGTAAGTTTATGATAAAGGGCAAGGTGGTAGATATAGAAACCAAGGCAGGCCTGCCCATGGCCAACATTAAAATAACCAATAACGGCAAAGGTGTAACCTGCGATAACGAGGGTAACTTTACCCTATACGTAAGCCGCTACGATACCCTACGCGTAAGCTACACAGGCCACATACCTAAGGTGTACCATGTGCACGAGTTTGATAGCACGCAGTATTACACGCTGCAGTTTGAACTGATACACGACTTTGTAAAGCTAGGGCCCGTTACTATATACCCTTATAAGAGGGAGGATTTTAAAGACGTGTTTTTGGCTGCCAAAGATGTAAACAAGGTAAACATACCTGGCATAGCACCACCTAAGTACAGCAATAAAATACCTAAAGCCAAACTTACCAACCCGGTAAGTTTTCTGTACGATAAGCTAAAGAAGAAGCGCGCTGCTAATCCTGATTTTAAGCCGTAGGGTTTAGTTTTATTCGTTTTACTGCTAATGTTATATTTGCCGTATGAGATTGATTATACTGGCTATGTTTTTCGTATTTGCACACCTCCAATTATCTGCACAAATTTGGAACGGTAGTTTTGAGGAATGGGATGGCAATAACAATCCTGTAGGTTGGTACACTTCCGACATGTATTTTACTAATCGTGGCATGGCCTCGCCTAGTACTATTAGCCAAGAAACTGATACGGCTAATGTGAAGGATAGTACCTATGCAATTAGGCTTACCAATAGGTACTATAACCAAAATGGTTTTGATGGAATAATACCGGGCTGGGTAAGTAAGAAGGAGGTGATGTTTGATACGAGTATGTACGAAATAACCATTAATGGTGAAAAGCTTTATTATCCTTCTTCATATTTGAATTATGCTCTCATAAATTATCGTATTGATAATTTGTGTTCAGTATCGTGGGATGCTAGGTACATATCAGTTAATGGTTTTTCGATAATGGATTACGGTATGCATTTTGAAACTGATAGTTTTTATAGGTTGATAGACTATGGTCATTTCAGTTCCAATGGTAGTATAGAAACGGTACTTAGCGAAATACCTGGTGAAACAGCCACGAAAATCTGTGTATGGTTTACGTCAGGTAGCGAATATCATGATTTCAATAGGCCGCTTAATGCAGTTGCGGGTAATACATTGCTGGTAGATAAAGTGAATATTACCACAACACCATGTGCCACTGGTATTATGGCTACAAGTGAGCAAATCTTGTCGTTTTACCCTAACCCAGCAAGTAATAGATTACATATTGCCGACAATGCTTTAATAGAAACTTGTGAAGTGTATAATACCAACGGTACGTTAATTACAAAGTTAAAAGCACCTGTGGGAGATTTAGATGTGAGTGGCTTTGCGGCAGGCATGTATGTAGTGCATTGTAAAACGCCTAATGGTAGTATTGTAATACGAAAGTTTGTAAAAGTAGATTAGGGCACTTTTCCTGTTTTGTTTTAAAGCTTAACAAGAAGCGCGCTGCTAATCCTGATTTTAAGCCGTAAATGCCCTCTGTCTTACGTAGATACACGTTTATTCTTTATTTAATTTAAAATGCATTATCTTACGGTGGTAGTAAAGCCAATGTAAAGATGGATGCCAATGTAGTACAACCAGAATTTGATGCTTTAGACGCGGTGGCCAGCAACATATTGGTGTTGGACCGCTTAGGTCGCATAATATACGCCACTAAAAAGCTTACACCGCTAGCCCCTGCCAATAACAAGTACACCAATATTTTCGAAGTATTGGAAGATATGCGCCTGAAGGATGGCTTGAGGGAGCACATCCGTATGTCGGGCGACAAGGCCTATTTTTTTACGGCTATCATGCAGGGTTCGCCATTTCATTTCCAAGTTACCCGCTGGCGCTCTTACTATGTATGCACAGGCCAGTCGGAGCCTGAAATTGAGCAGCTATACCACCAACAAATAGATAGCCGTAGACGCATGCTTGAGATAAAAGAAAAGCTGCTGTGGCTTTCGATGATGGACCGAGAGCACTTTGAAGGTGCACTGGTACGTATACTGCAAACCGCATGTAGTGTACTTGGTTGCGAACGCGTAAGCTATTGGCTGGTAGATGAAGACAAGCAGCGTATTACCTGTGCAAAGCTATACTTGGCTAGCATGCAAGGTATAGATGAAAGCAACACCTTAAGAGAGATAACAAAAGAGCAGGTACCGCAATACTTTAGTTATATAGAAAACGAACATGCTTTTATTCTAGCCGATGATATAGAGGCACACCCGGCTACGGCCGAGTTTACTATGCCATATAGTAGGCTATTGAACATAAAATCGTTGCTAGATGTACCCGTGTGGCACAATGGAATATTGCATGGCATAGTATGCTGCGAACAAGTGGGCCAGTACAAAAAGTGGAGTTTGGATGATGTAAGGTTTGCCTTGGCCATAGCCGATAATGTATCGCTATGCCTGCAAACGCGCGATAGGATAGAAGCAGAGCGCAAACTGAAAGAAACCAACCATAAGCTGTTTAGAAGCAACACTGACCTAGAGCATTTTGCATCGGTAGCTGCGCACGATATGAAATCGCCGCTTCGTAGCATAGTAGGTAACTTGCAGCTGCTAAAAAGGCAACACGCTGAAGCTTTAAGCGAAGATGCACATAGCTTTATTGATTATAGCGTGAAGAACGCTACGCATTTAACCCAGCTTATCAATGATTTACTCTCATACTCGAAGCTTGACCAGCAGATTGGTTTTGCGCAACCTGTAAATATTCAAGAGGTATTGGATAACATTTGTGCCGACCAACGAGAGTATGTAAAGCAACGTAGAGGTACTATACGGGTGGGCGAAGGTATGCCTACGCTTAGTTTGAACTATAACATGATATATAGGCTGTTTGCCAATATAATGCATAACGCCATAAAGTATAGCAGCGATGGTTTAGATCCTGTTTTAGAAGTTAGTTACAAGTATGATGATAACTTCCACTACTTCGAATTTGCCGATAACGGCATAGGTGTAGATGATGAATATGCCGAGAAGATATTCTCTTTGTTTGGCAGGCTACATGGCTTAGAAAAATTCGACGGTACAGGCATCGGTCTTGCTACCTGCAAAAAGATAGCGGAACTGTTCGATGGCAAAATAATATACAAGCGTAGGCAAAACCCTATAGGCAGCGTGTTTACGGTTGTACTGCCATTGCAGCACAGCTATGCCGAGGTATCAGCTTAGTTTTCTCAGCTTACACACCAAGTCCCACACTACTATACCCGCACTTACCGATATGTTTAGCGAATGCTTAACTCCGTATTGCGGTATCTCTATTACTGTATCGGCATTGCTTACCACGGCTTGTTCTACACCATCTACCTCGTTACCAAATACTACGGCGTATTTGTGTCCTGCTTCGGGCACAAAGGCATCTAGCATTACGGCATTCTCTGCCTGCTCAATGGCCAATATTTTATAGCCCATGCCGCGCAGTTCTTCTATAGCCTGCTCTGTTGTTTCGGTGTACTTCCAGGTTACGGTATCGGTGGCGCCTAGGGCGGTTTTAAATATATCGCGGTGCGGTGGTGTGCCCGTAATACCGCATAGGTATATGGCCTCTACCAAAAAGGCATCTGCCGTGCGAAATACCGAGCCTACGTTCAAGTGGCTGCGTACGTTATCCAACACCAACACCAAGGGTGTTTTGGCGGTCTCTTTAAATTCCTCTACCGATAGTCGGGGCAGTTCTTCGTTCAGCAGTTTGCGCATGGTGGCAAGATTAGTGATTAAGCATGGGCTAGGCAAGAAGATACTACACAGAGGGCGTGGAAGAGAAGCACTCATTGCAGCTATAGTTTGTCAACCACCCCCTAGCCCCCTCCTATAAACAGGGGGGGAACAAAAAGGAGTCAGCTTTATTGCTTTGAGTCTTCGTGCCTTCGTGGCAAAAAAACTTCTTTTAACTATCTACAAATTCTTGATAAAAGCATTTGGAAAAAGGCTGCTATAAGCCGTAATTCGCAACACACCAACAAATCTTGCCTCGCACCCTCTTACTCCCTAAAGGGAGAACCGCTCGGCAAGAAACATTACGGTCCACAAACTCAATTTAGCGTAAGCTCACCAAGAATTATTCTTTGTGCTCTTCGTGTAAAACCTTTGTGTACTTAGTGGTTAAAGAATAAAAAAAATGGCAGAAGAGCGCACCAAAACGAAAGAGAAGGACACGGAAACTCCGCTGATGAAGCAGTACAATGGCTTCAAGGCGAAGTACCCCGATGCTATCCTGCTGTTCCGTGTGGGCGACTTTTACGAAACCTTTGGGCAAGATGCTATACGCGCTGCAGCGGTACTTGGCATAGTGCTTACCAAGCGCGGCAACGGCAAAGCTACAGAGATAGAACTGGCGGGCTTTCCGCACCACTCGCTTGATACGTACTTGCCTAAACTAGTGCGCGCAGGCCACCGCGTAGCAGTGTGCGACCAAATAGAAGACCCAAAAACAGCCATTGGCATAGTAAAGCGCGGTGTAACCGAAATGGTAACGCCCGGCGTAGCACTTGGCGATAACATACTCAATACAAAAACGAACAACTTTTTGGCATCGGTGTATTGGGAGCGCGATGAGTATGGCGTGGCCTTTATTGATATATCCACAGGCGAATTTTATATAGCAGAAGGCAACTTTCAGTATGTAGAAAAGATGCTGCAATCGCTAGCGCCAAGCGAGGTGCTATACCCGCGCGCTAAGCAAAAAGAGTTCGTACAATTGTTCGGTTCTAAGTTCTATGCCTTTAAGCTAGATGACTGGATATATACCTACGATAATGCGAATGAAAGCTTGCTAAAACTGTTCGATACCAAATCGCTGAAGGGCTTTGGTGTAGAACATGAAAAGCTGAGTGTAATAGCAGCAGGTGCAGCTATTCAATACCTAAAAGATACAGAACACAACAATTTAGCGCATATCACTAAGCTGAACAAGCTTACCGACGAAAAGCATGTATGGTTAGATAGGTTTACTATCCGCAACTTGGAACTGATATACTCGCCACACCATGGCGGCAAAACATTGCTTGATGTGTTGGATACTACTACCTCGCCTATGGGCGCGCGCCTAATGAAGCGCTGGGTAGTAATGCCACTGCTAGATATACAGAAGATAAGCGATAGGCACGATGCGGTGGCGCACTTTATAAAGCACCACGACGCGGCAGATGAACTGAAGCGCCTAATAAGGCAGCTAG
>JAFDYM010000271.1 GCA_018267435.1 Bacteroidota bacterium
CAGTTGCAGACCACCCCCGCCAAGAGCATAGCTCTTGTCACCCCCTCCTATAAACAGGAGGGGGAAGGCAAAAAAATAACCCGCCCTTGGTATTCCTTACCGGGGCGGGTTGAGTGATTATCTTTTGGCGTATATGCCTAAGCTATCTTGCGGCGGAAGCCATCGATAACATCGGTTTTAACAGCCGCACGTGGGTCGGCTATTTTGAACGCTTTGTATAGTTCTTCGTAGCTGAAGTTTTCCTGCGCCATAAATATTGGCAGGTTGTGGCTTACTACTTCTAGCAACTTGTTTATATCCTGTATGCTGTGGTGGCGTGTAAGTGCTATGCGCAAGCCGGCGTTTTTGGCGCTAACCGCAGGAAACTGCGATAGGTTGCAGCATATACCTTCTTTGTATAGCACGTCCATCATTTTAAATCCTATTTCTTGCTTGCCTACACCTACATAGAAGATAGGGGTAATATCGTTAGATATCACCGGCACATTCAACTGTTTCGCTCTTTCTACCAAGAAGGTCATACGCTCGAACAAATCGTTCTGCAATGTTTCTATCTCGTCGCTTAGGTGTATTTGTGCAGCCGCTTTTATGGCACCAAGTACCGCAGGCTGTAGCGGACCACTAAATATGAACGAGCTACCGCAGTTCTTTATCAAGTCGCGCTGTTCGTTATCGTAGAAAGAAAGTACACCACCGCAGTTGGCAAAGCCCTTAGCTAGCGATGAGGTAACTACCATACGTGGGTGGTAAGGCATTTTATCAAGCACTAAGCCGCGGCCGTGCTTACCTGCCCAGCTCATACCGTGTGCATCATCTACATATACATAGAAGTTATCGTACTTGTTCAGCATTTCCCATATGTCATCAAATGGCATGGCATCGCCGTACATCGAGTATACGCCATCGGCAAAGTACCCTACTTTATCGTAGCTGTTGCGCAATATTTGTACGCGGCGCTCAAGCGCCTCCATATCGTTATGTGGTATAGTTTCGTGGTATACACCGTCACCTTTAGCCATTTGTATGGCGTTGCGTACGCTGTTGTGTACCTGGCCATCGGCTAGCATGGCATCGCGTTCGCCCATTATTACGGGTATTAGCGATATGTGGCCTAAGCTTGTTGTAGGAGCCAATAGGGTGGGTTTGCCCATTATCTCTGTCAACATACTTTCTACTTCTTCATAAAGACCCATTTGTAAAAATGTGCGCGAACAACTGAATTGCGAGCCATAACGTTGTACTGCATCTATGGCTGCATCTTTTAATCGCTGGTCTGTTTCTAAACCTAAATAGCTGCACGAGCCATAATAGGTCATTTTTCTACCGTTTGCGGTTATATGCTTGCCATCTAACACCTCATCCTCCGTCACTAGCTGCAAATAACCTGCCTCGCGGCTCTTGTTGAAAACCTTGTTGATCAGGTCGCTGAACTCTTTTTTCATAAGTGGGTTAAAGTTTAGTTTTGTTGTCGTGATACAAAATAATGAATAACGTTTCCAAATGTTTCAGCCAATGGAAGGAGTAATAAACCGATATCCTTATCCTTGACTTGTTAACTGGGCAGTATTATTTCGATCTTAACGGATACAAAATTAGGGAGTCCGAAATCTTATTTAGATGACGCTAATTTGTACTAAACATGATGTTACTCATGATTACCCGCATGCGGGTTTTTGATTTTTTTGGGGTTGAGCGATGCAAAGATATGAGATACAATGAATAAACCAAAAAAATATTGGCTTTTATAATGTACAACAAAGCTCATAAACTGTAAAACCTAAATAAATTAAGTTTACGCAGCTCTTATCTTTGAGGTGTAACGTAACCCATGAGTATTACCAAGTTTTTCCGAAACCTTAACGCAGGCGTTTATTGGAAGGAGCGTACCGTAGCAGTATTCATGGTGCTGGTATACCTAGCGGGTAATGGGGTGGAGATGATACAAGGTAAGGTTACCGACGACCCCCCAGCTATATGGATAGCTGGTGTAATACTGGGTGTAATAGTGGTGTGGCTTTCGGCAAGCAAAAACTATAAAGGGTATACAGGTACTGCATTCAAAGTATTTCTATTTTATTTAAATTTTAACGTAATATATGCGTACGCTAAAAGTACCGAAGGCCCTGCCGATGCAGAGTCGTTCTACTTGCTGTTTAGCTATGTGTTGTTTGTGGTATGTAGCCAAGCCCTTGATAATAAACGTGAACTAATACTGTTTAGCCTAGCTGAGATACTGCTAGTGCTAGTAGCTGTATACTTTAGTTACGAGTACGAGCCCATGCTGCTACAAAGTATGCAACTATTTACCTTCAGTTTCATATTGGCAGGTAACTATATGATCAACCTTCAAAGGTTGAAGCTAACGCAAGCTAGTGTAGGCAGCAGCATAAACGTACAGTTTAAAAGCATAAGCGATAATAGCCGCGATACACAAGTAATATTAGATACACAAGGTAAGTTTGTGTATGCTAACCCATCGGTAAAAGTACTTACAGGCTACGATGTAAACACCTTGATGAATACCGATATTGTACGCTTGGTGGCCGACGAGGATTTGGATAAGTTAACCGAAGTGTTGCACCGTGTGCGCAACAACGATGAGCGTGTAAGCCTTGAATATAGGCTGCGTACCAAAAACAATGAACTGGTATGGGTAGAAAGCATTTTCAGCTCATTCGATACTAGGGTGCAAGAAGGTGGTGCGGGTTTGGTGTTTGCCGAAACAAGGAATATAGAAAGCCGCAAAAAACTGGAAGAAGAAGTAAAGCACCAGTTGAAAGTAGAGGAGATGTTGATTAAGCACAGCACACAGTTTATAAATGTAGAGCGTGGCGAAATACAGTCGAACATAGATGTGGCATTGGGCGAATTTGGTACCATGCTGGGTGCCGATGCAGCACTGGTATACCGTATGCACGGTAAACTTAGCGATGAGTTTCAAAGCACTAACCAATGGTTTGCTGCCAATGAGTTGGCACATATACAGCACTTTGAACTAATAGTAAAAATTAATCAGCAATTATTGGTATTTCTTCGTCACCTGCGCGGCGAAAAATCATCGTGGGGCAATTATATAGATGCGCAAAAGCTACACGATATACAGGTGCTTAACACTAACCAGGCACCACAAAAAAACTTCTATCTTATACCATTGCAAAGTGGCAACATAGTGAATGGTTTTATAGTGTTCGTATTCAATAGGGCAACTACACATGTGCAAAGCAGTTTCTTTGGTTTGATAGGCAACATGGTGGCCAATGCCTTTACGCGTTTACGCACTGAAACACGCCTGCACGAGGTACAGTTAACCAACGAGTTCATCCTTCGAGCCCTACCCGATTGGCTGTATATAGTAGATGAAGAAGGTGAGTTTACAGGTATAAACAGCAACTCTACACTTGATGCTTACATACCCGATTATGACCTGATGGGCAAAAAATTCAGCGAGCTTATGCCCGCGGCTGTTTCGCAGCCATTCATGGCTACGCTTAGGCAGGTAATAGAAGATGGCCAAAGTACATCGTTCGAGTACCACGATACTACCATATATAAGGGCAAATACTTTAAGGTGATAATAGCGCCGTTTAAAGATGCTGAATACCTAGTAATAATAAGGGATATAACCGACCTGAAGGAAGCGCAACATGAGTTGCAAAGCAAAGCCGAGAAGCTGGAGTTATCGAACAAAGAGTTGGAAGAGTTTGCATACGTGGTAAGCCACGATATGAAGCAACCTATACGTACTATCATATCTTACCTATCGCTGCTTAAGCGCAAGTACGAAAAGTCCTTAGATGAAGAAGCTAATGTTTTCATCAACTTCTCGATAGATGGCGCAAATAAAATGAGCAACCTGATACGCGATATATTGCAGTATAGCCGTGTAGAGCAGCAAATAGATATAGTGAAAGATGTATCGTTGAACACCGTAGTGGGTAAGGTAATAGCCATACTAGGCGATACTATTAAAACCAATGCCGCAGAGGTAATAGTAGACGACCTGCCGCATATAAATGGTAACGATACCATGATGAGCGAACTGTTCCAAAACCTAATTGAGAACGGTATAAAGTATAACCGTAATACCAGTAAAAAGGTGCGCGTGAGCGTTAAGGATGATGGAGATAATTGGCTATTTGAAGTTGCTGATAACGGTATAGGTTTCGATGAGGAATACGCCCAGCAGATATTCAAAATATTCAAGCGATTGCATAACGATGAGGAGTTTCAAGGCACAGGTATAGGTCTTTCCATATGCCATAAGGTAGTAACCAAGCATGGCGGCAAAATATGGGCGCATAGCAAAAAGGGCGAAGGCAGCCAGTTCTTCTTTACATTGCCTAAGCAAAGTAGCGCACAGCTTAATTAAATAAGAAAGCCCCTGCTTTTGGCAAGGGCTATACTGTATTTGTCGTTTATATCTCTGCTAAACTCTGCGTATTCTCTATTTGCTCTGCGCAGTAAAATTTACTCTTTCTTAAAGTCAAGCGATACCGAGTTTACGCAATAGCGCATACCTGTTTCAGTAGGGCCGTCATCGAACAAGTGGCCTAGGTGCGAGCCGCATTTGGCACACATTATCTCTGTACGTATCATGCCGTGGCTAGTGTCGGTTTCGGTCTTTATTTTGCCACCCGCTATTTCCTTATCAAAGCTTGGCCAACCGCAGTGGCTATCGAATTTCATATCATTCGTAAAAAGCTCGTTGCCGCAGGCTGCACATGTGTACACACCTTTTTCCTTATTGTTTAACAGCTTACCTGTAAAAGGCATTTCTGTACCCTTTTCGCGCAGTACGTGGTACTGTTCGGTGGTAAGCAATTGTTTCCACTCGCTTTCGGTTTTTTCTACTTTGGTGCTATCGTTGTTGCTCATATTTTGCTCCTGTTTTTTGTCTTCTTTTTTCTTGGGTTCGGTTTTGCTCTGTGCGCACGATGTCAATATCAAGCCCGCACATCCTATCATCAAAAGTAATCGCTTCATAGCAATAGTGTTTAGTATTTAAACGTACTTACGTACAAAACCTTACGTTGGTCTACTTGCTAAACAAATTTTAGGTACATTGGTTCGATATAACCCCTGTATATGCTTAAACTATCGCAGTTCTTCAGCCGTATGGCTAATGTAAAAACCTTTATTGCGGCTACTGTAGTATACCTACTTTATGCCACCTTAATAATGGGTAAGGGTGCCGAAACTATTAGCCAATACGCAGGCAAGCCGGTTGAGATATTCGACTTACAGGTTACAGGGTACAGCCCTGCCCGTGCTGCCGAAATACAGGCCGACTATACGCCCGAGGCACGCGCCTACGCGGTTAAGTTCAACCTGATAGCCGATAGCATCTACCCTGTGGTTTATACCTTTCTATATATCATACTGCTGGCACTTACTTATAAAACCTTAGTGCCGCGCAATAGTCTATATACCCATATACACTTGTTGCCCTTCAGTACTATGCTTATAGACTATGCCGAGAACAGCTGCATAGCCGCAATGATGCGCAATTATCCGCATGTGTCTGATAGCCTGGTGAACCTATCATCTACCCTTACCGTTGTAAAGTGGAGCACCCTAGGTATAACCACCGCCGTAGCTATATGGGGCTGGGCGCTGCTGGTGTATTATAAGTGGGTGAAGAAGTAAGCGCAAACTTATGCCCCTCTCTTTTTAAAGAGAGGGGTTGGGGTGAGTTTTTTTAATCCTTCTTCGTGCCTTCGCGACTTTGTGGCAAAGGTATTTTGTATCTCAAGCCCCTTGTAGCAACACTCATTTGCCACTCTAGCAAATTTCAGTTAGGTTTGGGCTGTTTCACCCTATATGCTTATGCGTAAATACATACTCGGCTTTTTAGTGATGTTGACCGCCCTTGTGGGCCATGCACAGGGTACTACCGTGCCGCTGGGTACCCAAGGCTATGGCATAGTAGAAAGGCTAGATATAAAGTACAGTAAAATAATGCCCATCATCCACACGGGCGATAAGGCATACTTTCGCGGCGATGTAGCCAAGGCGGCTGAAACTTTGCTGTTAAGCAATTTGCGCTTCAACAAGGTGCAACAAAGCCAACTACAATATCTAGTAGATGACAACCCTGATTTTCTTGATAGCTTAAAGAGCGTGAACCGCCGCCCAGCTTGGATACTGTACCGCGAGCCTGCTAGCTTTATGCACTACAGCTCTAAAAAGAAA
>JAFDYM010000272.1 GCA_018267435.1 Bacteroidota bacterium
CACTCAGTTTGGCCACTTGGCATGGTTTCGCCAGGTATGCCACCACAAGCACTTTCAAAGGCATTACTACGGCTTTTTACAATCCTGTTAAGCTGATCATATTGGTAAGACATACCAATTAGCGGTCTTTGTACAGTCACTGCAGGCGATGGGCCGGTAAACTCCAATTTAGGCATATCGGTTATCATCCACGCTATGTTACCGTTGTATAGACCTTTGTTTCCGCTTACAGGCAATACATTATCGCCAATACTACCTCCCCATATATATGAAGACTGCATAGGTGTACTAAAGGTAGTGGGAGTAGCATGCACGCTTTGATAATCGCCTTGGTAATATCCCAAGCCAAAGGCCATAGCATCGCGCGCTACGTATCTATTGGCAGCAGCAGTACTACTATACCCATCTTTACCAAGGTCCAGATCAGGTCTGGCTATAGAGCTATAAATGCCACATTCACCTTCGTAACCATAATAGTCGGTTTTAGCCACGTGGTGCGGCATATTTACCCCCTTTAGCCAGCCATGTATTGTGTAATAGTAATCTAAGCCCTGTACTTTGTCCTCTCCTATTTCGGTACGTGCAAGTGGGCCATGTGGGTAATAGAAGTATTCCGCGTCTTCATCCCACAGATAGTTATCGGCTGAGGTATAAACATTGGTTATCCTATTGTCAGCATCGTACTCATACTTATGGTAAAAGGCATCTACCTGACCAGGTTGATAACTGACCTTATTCACTTTTCCACTTATAAGATCGTAAGTATAATCGGTACGTTTTTCGCTAAGGCCATCAATCTTCTGTATAATTGAGTTTACATTACCTAATTCATCATACTTGTAGTAAGTAGCGTTAAAAATTCCAGTAGGTGCAGTAGAGCTAATTTCAGGATATAAGAAAGAGGTTGTTACACGTCCCCTATAGTTATTAGAAGGGAAAGTAAAATGGGCAAAAACACCATCATAAAAAGTAGCAGTTACATCCTTGTAGCTGTTTTCAGCCATGTTGGGTTCAGAGATATCATCAAGGTGATCTAACAGAGGTATAGCATAATTATTACCTGAAGTTAACAACGAAGCGACTGTAGTATTTGTTGTCTGTTCAAGTTCACCAGCTACAACAATGCGTGCTTGTTCGTCATATTTTGTAAAACTAAATTTATCGGTAGCTAATGTTGCTGTTTTCTGCTTGGCATTACGCGATAGTTTCAACTGTCCTGCCCTATTGTACCAGAAATCGGTTTTGCCTCCATCGGGTGTATTCTGTTCCACCACTTGGTTTAGGGCATTATACTTATAGGTTGTTCGGTAAGTATGGCTAGGTTCGTTACTACTAGGTGCACCCGTAGTACTGTTAAATGTTACACCGCTACCTATACCTTTAGGTGGTACTGTCTGTACCAAATTACCAGCCTGGTCATAATAGTACAAAGTGTAATGGTGTTCTGTTGTTTGATAGGTAAGTTTTATATATTCCTGTATTTCTTTACACTTGGAACCATAATTGGCTAAGTAGTCCGTATAGGCCTTCTCTATTTCTTCTTCCCAAAAACGTGTTGCAGCATCTATGGCCTCAGCCAACAAGAAATCTTCGCAAGGTTGGGTATTGGCATCCATTACATCGGGGCATTCTACACCCAAATTACAAGTTGGGGCAGTTTCTTCCTCGCCCCGTGGCAAACAATATATATATCGTGTAATGTAGTAGTATTCGCGCGGATGCTCTTCATCGTTTATTTTAAAAACAACAGCAAAACCAGAAAATGTTGCATTAGGAACTACTGGGGCAGTAGCAATACCTATAATGCTATAATCAACCACAGTTCCGCTTACAAGCTGAGGTACAAGATATGGATAAGTAAAAGCAGTATAATTTTCATCAAACCCATATATACCAAGTAAACCTACATTACCTAAATCTACACCTGATGTGTTGGAAGTAATAATATTACTTCCAACACATTCAATCAAATATGGGTCTGTAATGGTAAGTTCATTGTCCTCAAAATCTTCATTGTGGGTTATCACATAATCCATAGCTAGTGAAAAGCAAGAACTTGGCTTAGGGCATGTTTGATCCTCAGGATGGTCAGCTTGTACTAATTCATGTAAACTAATACAACTTGCAGCTGCCAGTACTTCTTCTACAGCTTTCAAATTATCGTCATTACTTATAGCATTATGAGTTAGGCGCACAGTAGTATTTAAAACATTTGAATTTAACCTACAATACTCACCCAAACGAAACTCCAAATAATCTGAAAGATATATATTCGGACTAACAAGTGGCGGATCCTGCGCTGTGCAATAACTGCCAAAAGTAAAGTTACATGGACTTGTTTCTAACTCAAGTGTTGTAGTTGACAAATCAATCGAAGTTCCCTCAAGTGCAGTACAAGCATCTTCCAAGGCTCCCATCCATGTAATAACACGGTCCTCGCAGGTACTACCAGGAATGATAGGTACTAAGCACCCAGAAGAACTTGACGGTATGTAACATTCGGGAGTTGAAGGAGGAGTAATACCAGGGAAAATCAGATCCTTAAATGGATTCCCTGTAGTACTAGCCCATGTATACAATAAACTGTTGGGTATTTGCGGCACGTCGGCTACAGCACAATCGTAGCCATTGTTATTATTAAAAATTGCATCCAACACAGGATC
>JAFDYM010000273.1 GCA_018267435.1 Bacteroidota bacterium
CCTTGCGCGTTAGCATAGGTTCAAGCAAGGTATCGCGCAGGTGTATAAGGGCAGAGTATTCCGATAGCATGGATAGTATTTCTGTTTCGCGCTCATCGGCTTGTTTTAGCATGTCGAATTGCCTTAGGTGCGAGTAGCAAAGTGCTTGCAATCTGCCTACATTTAATGCCATGGTAAAGCGCTCGTATTTCATTGCCTTTGCCATTAGTTTATTGCTAAGCGAAAGGCAATAGCTTAGTAGGCCCTTCTTGAATAATAAGCTGGCTTCCATAAATTCAACCTGCATGGTGTTTTCTACCGAGTTGTGCTCGTGGTACAAGCGTAAGCTGCGTAGCAGTACGGTTTGCAGGTACTCCTTTGCATCGGCTAAGGTGGCAGGTGTTACTTTCAGTTTTTTGGCAAGTGCCTTTCCATCATAAGTATCCTGCTTTTCCAGCTCGTCGAATAATGCTATGTAAGTTTTATTGCTTGTTTGCGTTTTCGAAAACACTTTAAAGTAGCGCTTCTCGCTTGCTGTAAGCGCTTTTATTAGCTCAATAAGCTGGTCTTGTTTACGCATGTATCTGCCTTAAGTGGATAGCGAAGGTAATTATCATAGCTTATCCGCAATAGCAAGAAATGAAACAGCCCCATAATGAAAGTTATGGGGCTGTTTCTGTATAATCGACAGTTTTACTTTATCACCATCTTCTTAGTAGCGGTAAACTCGCCCGCTTGCATACGGTAGAAGTACATACCTGCCCCTAAGCTTTCTGGGTTGAACTGTATGTTGTGTGAGCCTTGTGTAAGTACACCTACGTGCGGCTCAGCTACTAGCTTACCAGTGTAGTCAAACACTTGTAAGGTTACATACTCGGTGCTAGGCATATCTATACCTATTACCGTGTTGCCATTGAATGGATTCGGTACGTTTTGGTGTAGTACAAACTTGCCCTTCGCAGCTACTTGTGCTATAGAAAGCGGCGATTCAATATTCAATACGAATGCATTTTCTATGTTGCCTTCCTGCGCATCGCTATTGAAGTTAAGCGCAGTGTAAGTAGGTGTGTATACGCTATCGGTATTATAGTCGTAAATGAAGAACTGCAAGCCACTTCCGTTATCGGCAGTTTCGCCATGCAGGGTAAGGAACACACGCGGCGAGCTACCTGCCAACTGCGGAGAGCTAACGCCTACACAAGTGCCATTCAAAAATGCGCCTACAATAAAGTTGCCCATTTGCTCGGTACCATTGGCTTTTACTACAGCCGTTACGTTCATGTTGAACTCATTGCCGAATATGTCAGGGTTCCAGTCAGGAGCAGAACGTGGCGTAATAAGTATGTTGCCACCAGTAGCAGCTTTCAGCTTATAACCACGGCCAGGTTGCATATTTTGTAAGCTACCGTTCCACACACTACTTGCAAAAGTGCTGAATTGAGTACTGCTTTGTAGCACATCGCTGTTAGTAGCGTTGAAAGACTGCATGTATTCGGTAACGGTGCTTATCTCATCGTAAGGGTAGCCTATCCAGTTCCATCCGCTTACGGCAGGTATAGTTACAGTATCGGTTATGCGCTGACCTATTACTTGTAGTTCGGTAGCTGCGCTTACCATTATCTGGTATCCTTTCTTCCAGCTTATTTGCTGTAATGTACCGCTCCAAGTGCCGTTGGCACCTGCTTGTGCGTAGCTGTCATTTGTTTTAATAATGTTGCCAGCAGTATTTGCTGTATACTTCATTACATCGTTTACGTTAGGGTTGTTTGGCTCAAGGTATGTACTTACCCAATTCCAACCAGCTACCAATGGTATACGCTGTACAACACCAGCTGGGTGCAGTATCATAGGTGCCAATGGCTGACCTACTTGTGCATTCTCAACAAAGGCTTGCGTTTCCACAGCTTTATATTCAGTTGCAGTGCTTGCATCCCATATACGGAACTCAAACATCTCCTGTGGCACAGCACCGTTGTTACCATATACGGTTATATATGCAGCGTATGAGTTACCCGCTGGCGTATACTGTATGTTAGCCACGCCACGGCATTCATTGCCGAAGAACACACCAATCCTATCATTAGCATCAATACTTAAAGGTGTATTAGCGCTAGTAAGCGAGAAGTTGGCAATAATATTCATTTGCGATGGCTGTGTAACTACTGTCCAAGTTGGAGAGTTGGCATATACAGTTAGTTGAACATACAATGGCTGCTGCACTCCCAATCCTATAAAGTCGGCATATACAGTATCGTTATAAGTACCAGGGTTTAAGCCTGTGCCGCTTATGTTAAAGTTAATGTTCAAAGAGGCACCTTGTGCAATGCTAGCAGGTACACCTGTTGGGCTAAGCCATGAAGGCAAAGAAGAAAGCGTAAACGTTTCTGAGTTATTGCTTACATTTTTCAGCGTAGCTGTTAGCGATGATGTACCACCTGTAGCTACAGATGCGTTAACACCGCTTGGCTGCCAAAATACTAAGCTGTTGTTTACCACAAAGCTCCATACTATTGGCTGCGACAATATGTTTCCGTTTACATCATAGAAACCGCTTACACTTGCCGTAAGCATAATGTTTTGCAAACTGTTCAAAACGCTATCAGCTATGGTGTATATTATTTTATCGCCTGAGCATACATAACTAAATGGTATATCGTCGCCATTATCAGTACGCTCCAATTTTACAGCGTAAGGCACTAATGATTGTAGGTTGAAGAAGTGACTGCAGTCAATATCCTCGCTAAACGTCACACTTACTTCCTCGTTTATATTCAGGGTGCCATCGCTTGGCGAAGGAGTGCCTAAAAGTGTAATAGAAGTCCTATCTATAACACCCGTAAGTGCTACTGAGTATGAACGTGTACCTGCGGTTGCACAATCAGCATAGGCACGTATTTCATACGGACCATCTGCCATACTTCCCAGGTCCAAATCAATTGCATAATAAGGCAAGCCATTTTGTGCTAACTGTGCACGGCTAATTATTGAACTTGCAATGCTTGTCCAACCTAAGCCGGTACGGCGTATCTCTAACCCAACTTGCAATAATGAAGTATCGTTTACATTATAACCGCCGTAAGTTATGCGCAGTGTATCGCTTCCATCGTTTATCAGCCAGTTATTGCTTGGGGTAAACAAAGTAATATCGCTACAGCTGCTCTGGAAACCCACATTGAACGTAGTTTCATCAAAAATATCAGCATCGCAAGGCGAATAGATTATTAACTTCAGGTTGTTGTAATCAACAGCTATAGGGCCAGCCTCTACACTAAGGGTAGCAAATACATCTGTATTGGCTGGTATAGTAAAGGTAGCCGGGGCTTGAGTTATAACTTGGCCCGATAAACGTACCACAGCTCCCTCTAAGTTACTGTTAGGGTCAACTATTACTTCATAAGTACGTGTCTCTTGGCTTTCGCTAAAGTTGCTCATCTTAACGGTAAGCGTAGCCTGAGAGTTAATTGGCACATTCTGTACGTTAGGGTTCAACACCTGTATTTCTGGCATATCGCGCTGTTGTGTACCATCTTCGTGCGGGCACGATGATGTACCTGATACCAATTTGAATGCCGGTGTACCATACACTTTATCGCGCTTAATATCTACGCTAAAGAAATCGCCCAAGTCCTTATCGTTAAGGGTGTAGCTTACATTCTTGGTACTGCTTATAGTAGTATCTGTACTCTTTGTTGTATTCCATATAAAGTTCACTTCGGTACCAGCCACTACGTTGTTCTGCTCGGTACCTGCGTTTAGCGTAGCAGCTATACCTGGGTCAAGCGAGGTTTGGTAGGCAATAGACATAGTGTTGCTATTCTCATAAGCACTGCTGTAAGTATATGTAACACCACCGCTGAACGAGCGGTTCTCAATAAATTCAGCATTGGCTACGTTAGCGCGGTTTTTATCTACTACCTGCTGCCATACGTTTTTGTAGTTCTGATATATAAGCGCCGAGTCGCTGCCTTGGTTATTGTAGAAACCTATCAAGTAATTCAATTGCGGAATCAAGGTATTCTTGATGTGGCCGATGGTGTACGAATAAGTAGTTGCAAAATCTTGGGCGCCCCATGTAAGTGCAGTATCCAAATCTACATTACAAGTCTGTTCATTTATTTTTACAATATAGCTTAGGCCATATATCATGTTCAATGAACCACCTACTACCAAGTCGGCATCTTCGCCTATAAAGTTGTCGTTATCGCTGGTGCTGTATGAATTAAGCATGGTGAATGTTGTGTTCACACTCTTGTTGCTTGTGTTCAAGTCGCTGCTTGATAAAGTAGCACCCAATGAACCACCTATATTCATAACTATACCAGTAAACGGTACAGGTATTTCGGCACCCAGGCTTACGGTTGCAAAGCTATTGGTAGATATACCTTCTTCTATAGCTGTAGAATAGTTGAAGCTTAATGATGTTCCTTGCTCAAGTGCAGCGCTACTGCCATCGCCCATAGGGTCGTGCAGTATAAACATTGGTAGCTCAGGTGTTTTGGTAATAAAAGTGCTGGTAAGCGATTTGTTACCCGTTACCGTAGCCCACACCGAAGTATCGGCACCTATGGCATCCCAAGTAGTAGCATATATGCTTATAAACTTTTGATACGGGTGCGCACCGCTGGCAGATATGTTAGGTATGCCCGGGTTTATTTTATAGTTAATGAAGAATGTATCAAGCGTAAAGTATACAAAACTGCTATCGCTCACATCATCGAATATGGTTACCCTACCTGTATCTACAGGGCAGCTTTGGTTGCCCATAAAGCTGTAGTTGCGCCACACTCGCACGCGCATATTGTATAGGTTGCCCTGTGTAAATACAGTTTTGTTGCTACACGTAGGCTCTACACCTAACAGTTCTATACTTAGCCTGCCACCATATATATACTTGGCTTGTGCCGCAGGGCGTGTTACCACTGTAGTAGTGTCGTAAATATACGTTGTATCGCTGCTTACCACTATCTGGCCGTTGCCAAGCGTTAAGGTATCGCTGGTTATAGTGGTAGATTGAACTACTACATTTGTTTGTGTTACCGAGTCGCGGTTGCGTAGGTCAATGTTACGCAGTTTGTTGCCCAAACTTTGGAAAGAGTTGATAATAGCAGTTTCAGCATTCGCATTGTTGGCATAAACGGCAGTAAGCTCTACACTATACGTTTGTGCAGGCAATAGCAAACCGTATCCATCTAGGTTGTTTCCCTTTATGTATATATCGCGGGTATAGCAGCCAGCGGTGCCTCCTTCTATATGTATCTTAAAGCTATCAGCTATCTGTGTATTGCAGTAGCCTTTCAAGTCTACCCAAAGCGAGTCTGTGGTTACATCTTTAAAGTCTATACCGCTTGTATTATCCACTATGCTTTGCGTAATGCTTGCAGGCAAAAAAGTATGGTTAGGGTATACAGGTTTAAAGGTATAGCTACCTTCTTCCTGCGCCGTGTAAGCAAAATTGCCTTGTGCATCGGTTACTAAGCCAATGTCGTTGCCATTCACCAATATTTTTACGCCAACATTGGCACAACCCTGTGCACCCAATTGGTTAGGGAAGTAAGCCTTACCCGTAACGGTAAACACACTCGTATCTATAAAGTTTGCTTGTGGCGCATTAAATGCTAACAAGTCCAATGTACGGTCAAGGCTTGGCGGATTAAACTGGTGTGTACCTTTGCTTGGAGTAAGTGTAAAGGTTGCTTCCTCGTTATAGTACACATTTCTTATCTCGTAAAAACCAGATGCATCTGTAGTATCTTTGTAGGTATATGTTTGCCCTAGTACGGTACCAGTAGCTGTTACTACTACATCAGGCACAGCAGCATTAAGCGGCGAGCGCACATAGCCGCTAAGGCGGCCGTTTTCTCTTATCCAGCCTGTTTCATCACATACTAGCAATGTGCCCATGGGGTTAGTTATAGGAATTAACCTATACTCATATCTAACCCCTGGTGTACCGTCAAAATCAGTGTAGGTAGTTGCGTTCGGATTGGTTAACTGGGCAATTATTTGTCCATCTCTTCTTATTTCGTATCCACCACTAGCTCCTAAGTTGTTCCAAGTAAGCACCGTTCTATTTACATATACACCTTGGCTCGCCCTAAATCCGTAGTCAGGGGTAGCGCCATTAACTGTATTAGTTACAGGTCCTTCCAAAATAGTACCATTACGGTATATCCAAATCTGCTTTCCAAAGTATTTATTCCTACATTTGGTCAATGTATTATCTGTATAGGTAAAACTGCCATATTGGGGTGTTACTGTATCAATTGCTACGTTATCTCGGTATATTACATATTTCAAAGTGCCCAACGAAGGGTCTGAAAATGGATAGATGCCTACAATTCCTTGAAAGACCAACATTATAGTATTGTTGCTTGCAGGGTAAGTCAGCAATGTGTCGTTAGGGTTAAAGTCAGGCGTTTGGCATGGTATTATAGACCCAGTATAGCTTGTGCTTTGAGATAAAGTTACACCTGTATTAGGGGCAATTTCATTTGCGAAGTTATTGGCAGGGTCTTGAAACCTCCAATAGCCACGCAGACTGCTATAAAAAGGGGCACTATAAAGGGTTGTGTTTTTATACGCATTTATCTGTGTAGATGTCAACGCAATACCGTACACCTGAATTTCATCCAGATAGGCTGGAAAAGACGATTCACCAGTTCTATTGTTAAAGCCCATACGAACAGGATACGTGGAACTATTATTGATAGTACCCGTAATAGCACTAGCACCTGTAGCTACAGCCACACCATTAATATACATGGCCGGCACACTGCCCGATTGCCACGCAAATGCAACATGCGCCCCTGTATTTACGGCTATTGTACTTGGAGCATTAATAGTATATTCCGTGCCACCTATGGCTATTTGCGCGCGCAGATACTGTACACCACCTTGGCGGGCAAGGCAAAGTGCAAACTGGTTACTGGTTACTGCGCCATCGCCCCATTTACCTATAATTGTTTGAAAAGCCCCTTCGCCAGGTAAGGTTGTTGTGTTTATCCAACCCTGTACGGTTATTGCCGACATGTTGTTATACGCTCCATTATCGCCGGCACTGGCATAGCCGAATCCTCCGGGTATAAGGTTTAAACAGTTGCCACTACACATAGTGGGCGATTGCGCCTGACTATTTCCAACGGATAACAGCAAGGCCAGCGAAAGAAAGTACAAGTAAATTTTACGTGTCATTTTCAGGGGTTTGATAATTATTAAATGTTCAAATAGATAATTGCCAGTATACCTATATTGCACTGCAAATATTGCCAATGCCTTTTACTACAAGGCACTACAAATACACTACATGGGCTATAAATAACTAATTGATAGTATACCTTAGCTGCCATGAACAGACCATTATTCGAAAACAAAAAGCTACAGCTGTTTTTTGAGAAGATATGGGTAAACCCAGAGGAGGCCTTGCAATACTTGGAGCAAAACACTGCCCCCAAAACAAAGTTAAGCCCTACTGTGGCCGATACACAGCTATTGACATTTATAACAAACGTGCTGCTACAAAGGTTTAGTATACTAGACCTGCAGCAGGAGGGCTTACGGGCATACTATACAACTGCCAAGGAGCATGAAAAAGCCGCATTGCTTCATACATGGTGCATGTATGGCTACACCATTATTGGGCAGCTTGGCAAAGCCGATATACTGAGAACGAGTTTCGAGCAGCATTATACTCCTGCACAAGCAGCTAGGGCTTATGCATGCTACTATGCCTTTAGCTGTGTATACAGCGAAAAGAATGGTTACTACGAAGACTTTGTGCGCATGGCACACAATGAAGAAGAGCACTTGAACAAGTACGAAATAGAACCTACTTGGAAGCTGGCATTGCTTTGTATGGCAAAACTATACCGCTCGCGCACATTAAGCAATTACAATAAACCAGAGGAAGCTGTAGCAGCTATGCAGCAGGTACAAAGAGCAATAGATGATAATGGTTTGACAGACTTGCTGAGCGAAATGGTGCAGTACTCGTACGTAATGCATTATGAAAATATAGGAGAGCGTATAAAGTCGATACAAGTATTTAAGGAGATAGTAGCCGCCGCAAACAAGAGGCCGTATTCCGATATTGCTAAACTTGGGTCTATTACCAACTTGATAAATACATATAGCCTACGAAATAGGCAGTTGAACAGTAATGATGCTGAATATAGAGCCAACAAACAGCAACAAATAAAGTTGATTAAACGAGCTGATGCTCTTGTTGATGGTGATTTTGTAAGCTCTACCACAGCCTTCTACTACTATACAAAAGCAGGCTTTTATTGGCAAGAGAATATGCTTA
>JAFDYM010000274.1 GCA_018267435.1 Bacteroidota bacterium
AAAGTTCTTCTTTCTTCTACGTAGCGGGTTGTATCTACGCCGTAATTGTAGCCAAGGTTTTGTAGGTCGCACTCGCCAGCTTGGTCGCATATAGGGCAGTCAAGCGGGTGGTTTATAAGTAGAAACTCAACTACACCTTTGCGCATATCTTGCACCTTGGCACTGGTCATGTTCTTCACCTCCATACCATCGCTGATAGGGGTACAGCAGCTAGCCTGTAGTTTAGGCATTGGGTTAGGGTTAGCTTCGCTCATTTTGCTTATCTCTACTAAGCACACACGGCATTTACCGCCGCTTCCTTTCAGCTTGCTGTAGTAGCACATAGCAGGTGGCACCAAGTCGCCGCCAATTTTGCGGGCAGCATTTAATATGGTGGTGCCTGCTTCTACTTCAACCTCTACTCCGTCAATGGTTACTTTAGGCATAATTCACTTTTACTGTATTCTACAGGAATGGCAAATGTATGTTTGCCCCCTCACAACTCCAAACTATATATCCACAAATTGTTGGTGTTGAACATACTAATATCAACACTGCCCAATCTTATTTAGAACTAGTTTAAATAAGATTGACTTAACATGAAAACACTAGTGCAAAACTGACAGAATGTCCGCCGTTCTTTTATCTTTGCCCCTCATTTCTATTCGCAGTTTTATGGATAACAAGTTGTATAATAACGAAGTGGCGTTTGAGCTGCAAACAAAGAAGATAGACGAGAACCGCCAAGGCGAGACCTTGACAGTGGAGCGCCCTAAGCAGGTGGATAGCAACGGCAAGAAATACTACATAGAAAGCTATGGCTGCCAAATGAACTTTGCCGATAGCGAAGTGGTGGCTTCTATCTTGGCAAATGCGGGTTTCGATTCTACGCCCGAGTTTTTAGATGCCGACATCATCCTTATTAACACCTGCTCTATCCGCGATAACGCCGAGCAGCGTGTGCGCCACAGGCTACAACACCTTTCTGCCGTAAAAAAGAAGAAAAAAGGTGCGCTGATAGGTGTGCTAGGCTGTATGGCAGAACGCTTGAAGGAGAAGTTTCTTGAAGAAGAGAAGATAGTAGACATAGTAGCAGGACCAGATGTATACCGCATGCTACCTGCCATGGTTGAGGAAGCTGAAACGGGCCAGAAGGCGGTGAACGTGCTACTATCACGCGAGGAGACGTACGCCGAAATAAACCCAGTGCGTTTAAATACTAACGGCGTTACCGCTTTTATAAGCATTATGCGTGGTTGCGATAATATGTGTGCGTTCTGCGTGGTGCCGTTTACACGTGGCCGCGAACGCAGCCGCGACCACCGCAGTATATTAAAAGAAGCACAAGAGCTATACGATAACGGCTACCGCGAAGTAACGCTACTTGGCCAAAACGTAGACTCGTACCGCTTTAGCGAAGACCCCAAGCTGGTAGGTAAAAAACTGGTAGACGCCAAGTATGATGAGGGCGTGGTAAACTTTGCCAAGCTATTGGAAATGGTGGCGCAAATAGCCCCCGACTTGCGTGTGCGCTTTAGCACCAGCCACCCTAAAGATATGACGGACGATGTGCTATATACTATGGCGAAGTACGACAACATTTGCAACTATATACACCTACCGCTACAAAGCGGTAGCAACCGTGTGCTAGATATAATGAACCGCACCTATACCCGCGAATGGTATAAAGAAAGGATCGACGCCATAAAACGCATATTGCCAGAGGCTGCTATATCTACCGATATTATTGCGGGCTTTTGTACGGAAACAGAAGAAGAGCACTTGGAGACGATGGACATAATGGAATACGCACAGTATTCTATGGCTTATATGTTTGCCTATAGCGAAAGGCCGGGTACGGTGGCAGCTAAGAAATTTACCGATGACATACCTGAAGAAACTAAGAAACGCAGGCTGACGGAAATAGTGGCACTACACCGCAAACATTCGTTAGAACACAACTTACGCGACGTGGGTAAAACCTTCGAGGTATTGATAGAAGGCACAAGCCACCGAAGCGCAGAGCACTTGATAGGCCGCAACTCGCAGAACAAGGTGATAGTTTTCCCTAAAGCAGACTTGAAACCTGGTATGTACACCCATGTAAAAGTTACCGACTGTACAGGCGGTACTTTGATAGGGGAATTGGCCTAACACATTATGCAGTGCTACTGCAAAACAAAATTGTATTTACATGGAGATTCAAAGCATAAAAAATAGGTTTGGAATAATAGGCAATTCGCCTGCGCTTAACCATGCCATAAGCATAGCCGAGCGCGTGGCAGCTACTAACCTTACTGTATTGATAACTGGCGAAAGCGGTGTGGGTAAAGAAGTATTTTCACATATCATTCACCAGCTTGGCAACCGTAAGCATAATCCGTTTATAGCGGTTAACTGCGGTGCCATACCTGAAGGCACTATTGATTCGGAATTATTCGGCCACGAGAAGGGCTCGTTTACCGGCGCTAGCGACCAGCGTAAAGGTTACTTCGAAACCGTAGCAGGCGGTACTATATTTCTAGATGAAGTAGGCGAATTGCCATTAGGTACACAAGCGCGTTTGCTGCGTGTGTTGGAAACTGGCGAATACATCCGTGTAGGTTCAAGCAAGGTAATGAAAACCGACGTACGCGTAGTAGCTGCTACCAACGTAAACCTGCAAGAAGCAGTACGTGCTGGCCGCTTCCGCGAGGACTTATACTATAGGCTTTCGACAGTGCCTATTTTTATACCACCATTGCGCGAACGTGGCGAGGATATCTACATGATATTCCGCAAGTTTTCGATTGACTTTGCCGAGCGCAACCGCATACAGCCAGTTAAGTTGACTGATGATGCACGATTGCTGATATTGAAGTACACAT
>JAFDYM010000275.1 GCA_018267435.1 Bacteroidota bacterium
CATGTGTTATGAGCATAGATGGGCAAACAGTCAAATTTACTTTCAACAATATAATATTGCCCGATTCTGGAGATAACTATGAAGCTAGTATGGGCTGGCTTAGGTTTAGTGTACATCAAGCTATAGGCAATAACAAGGGCACCTTGATTAACAATGCCGTAGATATATACTTTGATGCAAACGAGCCAGTAAGAACAAATACAGTACAAAACCTTATACCTGAAGATACCCTTAGCGTGGGTATTAATAGTTTGAAAGAGGGGACAGCTATAAGTATTGTACCTAACCCGTTTAGTTCTCAGTCGCACATTGCCATTACGAACTTAGAAAACACGGCAGACATAAGCTTGAACCTATATAATGTAAATGGCGAAGTAGTACAACAATATAAGGCTGAAAGCAATATGCTTACTATACATCGCGGTAACTTAAGTTCAGGCATTTATTACTATAGGCTATTGATTAACAATATGCCGCAACATACGGGCAAAATAGCTATTGAGTAGGTGGTCAACAACTGTAAGAATATACACTTGCCTAACAGGTGCTAATCCATTCGTAAGCGCAAAATTTTATGGCTCTGCTAGCCCCGCCCTTGCACAGCTAAGCGCGGCGCATATCTTTGCAGCCTTCAATTTAGTACCCATGAACATCATCATCCGTAAAGGTACGGCGCAAGATATACCTGGCATGTTCCGCTTAGTAAAAGAGCTGGCCGAGTTTGAGCGTGCGCCCGAGGCTGTGGTAAATACCGAGGCGCAGTTGCTACTAGATGGCTTTGGCGATGATTCGATATACAAAGTGTTTGTGGCAGAAGATACCGCTACGCAACAGGTAGTGGGGATGGCGCTATACTACACGGCTTTCAGCACTTGGAAAGGGCAGATTTTCTACCTAGATGACCTAGTAGTAACAGAAGCTTACCGCCGCTATGGCTTGGGTAGAAAGCTTATACATGAGGTACTAAAAGCAGCCCATGAAGCTGGTACCAACCAAATTCGCTGGCAGGTGCTTGACTGGAATACCCCTGCGGTAGAATTCTATAAATCGTTAGGTGCAACACTTGAAGAGGAGTGGATAAACTGTAGCATGAGCAAAGCGCAACTTGCAGCATATGTGCAGCGCACTGGCAACATACAACCAACAACTAACAACTGAAAATAAAAGAAATGCAGGTTTACAAATTTGGTGGCGCATCGGTTAAAGATGCCGATGCAGTAAGGAACGTAACGGCGATATTGAAGGAAAACAACTTCAACGAAAAGGTAGTGGTAATATCGGCTATGGGCAAAACCACCAATGCCCTTGAGGAGGTGATAAACCAATACTACGGCAACGATGCTACTTGGGAAAAGACCTTGGACGGCGTGTTTGAAAAGCACTTGGAAATCATCAATGCCTTATACAGCAATGGCGGCCACGATAAAGCCGTAGCCGATGTAAAGGTACTAGTAGAAGGCGTGCGCGAATTTTTGAAGGCCAACAACTCTCGCAACTATAACTATATATACGACCAAGTGGTATCGCTGGGCGAGTACATATCTACCACCATAGTAAGCGACTATGCCAACAGCATAGGGCTTAAGAATACCTTGCTTGATGTAAAGCAGGTATTGTTTACCGATAATGCTTACACCGAAGGTAAAGTTGATTTTAAGAAGACTGAAGAGGCGATAAAGAAGAAAGTAGCTGAATTGACCAAAACGGGCTTTGTAATAACGCAGGGCTTTGTGGGTAGTACGCCTGAGGGCTTTGCTACTACCTTAGGCCGCGAAGGTTCTGACTACACAGCTTCTATATTCGCATACGCTACCGATGCCGAACGTATGACGGTGTGGAAGGACGTAGAAGGTATTATGAACGCCGACCCTAAAGAGTATAAAGAGGCTCAGTTCCTTAGCGAAATAACTTACCACGAGGCCATAGAAATGACCTACTATGGTGCTAGTGTAATACACCCTAAAACCATTAAGCCTATACAGAACAAGAACATACCTTTGGAGGTACGTTCGTTTGTAAACTACAGCAAGCGCGGCTCTATTATATCGGCTAATGCCAATACCAACTTTCTGCCGCCTATTATGATATGGAAGCGTCAGCAGGTGTTGTTGTCATTCTCTGCGAAGGACTTCTCATTTATAGCCGAAGAGCACCTAAGCAAGGTGTTTAGCACCTTTGCCGAAAACCGTCTGCGCATTAACATGATGCAGAATGCGGCTATCAGCTTCAGTATAGCGGTTGACTTTAAGAAGGAGAAGATAGAAAACGTAATAGAGCAATTGCAGAACGACTTTAGCATAACCCGCAACGATAGCTTGACACTATTAACTATACGCCACTACAATCAAGGCATAATAGATAAACTAACCAAAGACAAAGACATACTAGTAAGGCAAATAAGCCGCACTACCATACAGTTGTTGATGCGCGAATAAGTTATTGGCGAAACGGTTCCCTTCTCTTTTTAAAGAGAAGGGTTAGGGATGAGTTTTTTATAAAACAAGAAAGGAGCAATACACTAAGTATCGCTCCTTTCTTGTTTTTATCCTCTACGCACCTCTGCGTAGTATCTGTATTCTAACTATTAATGCCCTTGTTCCGATAACCACCTTTCGGCATCAAGCGCTGCCATACAGCCACTGCCTGCAGCTGTTACAGCTTGGCGCCACATTTTATCTTGCAAATCGCCACAGGCAAATACACCTGGCACATTGGTACGCGGTGTACCTGGGGTAGTTAATACATAGCCTTGCTCGTCGGTGTTTATATAGTCTTTAAACACGCCCGAGTTTGGCTGGTGGCCAATAGCTACAAAGAAACCCTTGATAGCTATCTCCTGCGTTTCGCCCGTTTTGTTGTTCTTTATACGCACACCCTCTACGCCGTGCTCGCCCAGTATTTCATCCGTTTCGCTGTTCCAGTACACCTGTATGTTCGGGGTATCTTGCACACGCTCCTGCATTATTTTGCTGGCGCGCATTTCGCCTTCGCCCTTGCGCACTATCATGTGTACCTTGGTGCATAGCTTGCTTAGGTATATGGCCTCCTCGCAGGCAGTATCACCGGCACCTACTATAGCTACTTCGCTATTGCGGTAGAAGAAGCCATCGCACACCGCACAGGCACTTACGCCCGAGCCGTTCAGGCGCTTCTCGCTTTCAAGGCCCAGCCACTTGGCTTCGGCACCTGTAGCTAGTATCACCGCATCGGCTGTTACTTCCTTGGTATCGTCTATCCACACTTTAAATGGGCGAACGCTGAAATCTACCTTGGTAGCCATACCGAAACGTATGTCGGTACCAAAGCGCTCGGCCTGCTTTTTAAAGTCTTCCATCATTTCGGGGCCTAGTATGCCTGTAGGGTAGCCTGGGTAGTTTTCTACATCGGTGGTATTTACTAGCTGGCCGCCCTGTAGTAGGCCTGTGTACATTACAGGTTTAAGGTTAGCGCGTGCAGCATATATAGCGGCGGTGTAGCCCGCAGGGCCCGAACCAATAATAAGGCAGTGGAAGTGTTCGACAGTACTCATATAAACCAGATTGTTAAATTAAAATAGGAGATGCGAATGTAATGTGCCTAGCCATACCCTATTGCTAAAAGTAATTAACACATAGGGCGTATCAAAAGTTTCTATAGGGTTATAGATAACCCCTATGTAGGCTAGCCACTTATATAACGCTTAAAGGGGGCGTTTCCACATCTCAGCCAAATTTATTCACAGCAGGTGCGCTGCATTGGCAATTCGCCTATTTTCACCATCTAATATTATTATACGTTGAGAATAATAGGAATAACGGGTACCATAGGGTCGGGCAAAGGCACTATAGTTGATTACTTGGTGAAACACCACGGCTTTACCCATTTTTCAGTACGCGGCTACCTTACAGGTATACTAAACCAGCGCGGCCTAACCGTAAACCGCGATACCATGGTAATGCTAGCCAATGAGCTACGTGCTGCCAACTCGCCCAGCTTTATAGCCGAGGAACTATACCGAGTGGCTAAGGAAGCAGGCAAGGAATGTATTATAGAAAGCATACGCACTGTGGGCGAAATAACCAGCCTGCGCAAGCAGGAAAACTTCTACCTATTTGCTGTAGATGCCGACCAGAAGCTGCGCTACACCCGCATAGTAGAGCGTGCCTCGGAAACAGACAAGATAAACTTCGAGACCTTTGTAGATAACGAGCTGCGCGAAATGACCAACACCGACCCTAACAAGCAGAACCTAGATGCCTGTATGCGCCTAGCCGACTTTACCTTCTTGAACAACGGCTCGTTCGACGACCTGTACAGGCAGATAGATACGGTGCTGGAGAGGATATAACGCATACGACTTATGGGTGTAGCTACAACTATCAAGTCATTCTTTAAAGTATTTACCGATGAATCATACACCTATGTAGTGGATTTGCCGATGCATGAGGTAGAGAGTAAGTTAAAAAAGCTGTTAGACCATGGTGGCTTTTGGGCTGTGCCTAACATTATAGGCGAAGTGAAAGGAAAAAAATTTTCAGCTAGACAGAGAAGGGTATTGTTATATCGTAATAGTCCCATACACGATCTAGATGGTAATATTAAGAAGATAGAAACTGGAATAGCCATACATATTATCTTAAGGGCAGACTTTATCGAAACCCTATTCTTTATAATTGCAGCATCTGCTTCATTAATATTAATCCTTACAGCAGTTGTTCTACCTGAATCGATAATTAAGGAGTGCTCTATATTGGAGCAGATTCTGATTGGGGCTGTATTCCTTCCCGTATCGTTAATTTTTTGGGGTATGCTTAGCTCTCGTAAACGCCAGTTACGCCAAACCTTCGAAGATAGCATGGGCATAAAACCTATAGATACCCACAGCGTGTAATATTTGTTATCAATATTCGTCTACATAATAACTATATACCAGTTTCATATTAAGTTTACCGTCCAATTTAAAGCGTACAATGCAGGAGAATACAGAGAACAACAACGATCCATATACAGCATTCAGAAATAGTAAAAAGAAAAGCGGCAACGCATTTACGCCCTTCCTTTATGCCACCGTGTTGGCATTTGGTGTTATGCTGGGCTATGTGATAAATACAGCTACTACTAGCAAGCAGTCGCTGTTCAACCAGCGGTACGATAAGGTAGAGGATATACTTAACTACATAAGCCTAAAATATGTAGATACCGTAAACAAGGCCGACCTTACCGATAAGACCATCGATAAAATGCTGAGCAACCTCGACCCGCACTCGGTATACATACCTGCGCAAGATTTGAGCGAGGTAAACGAGTCGCTTGAGGGTAATTTTCAAGGTATAGGTATCGAATTCTTTATAGTGCAGGATACCATCACCGTGGTTACGGCTATACCAGGTGGACCATCGGAGCTAGTAGGCATAAAAGCAGGCGACCGCATCATAAAAATAAACGATACCATAGTAGCGGGTGTAAAGGTGAAGGATACCGATGTGAAGAAGAAGCTGCGTGGCCCCAAGGACACGCAAGTAGAGGTGGGCCTATTGCGCAGCGGTAAAGAGGAGTTATTGGACTTTAACATTACCCGCAATACCATACCGCTATATAGTGTTGATGCTGCATACATGATAAACAGCACAGTAGGCTACATCAAAATCAACAACTTCAGCTCTACTACCCATCAGGAGTTTGTAGAGAAGCTGGCTGAGCTGAAGGACAAGGGCATGCAGGAACTGGTAATAGACCTACGCGGTAACCCAGGTGGCTACCTACAAGCAGCTACCGCCATGGCCGATGAACTAATAAGCGGCGAAAAGCTATTGGTATATACCGAAGGTAAGGCTTACCCGCGCCAAGATTATAATGCGCGCCGCCCAGGTATGTTCGAGCAAGGTAAAATTAGCGTGCTAATAGACCAAGGCTCGGCTAGTGCCAGCGAAATATTGGCAGGTGCCATACAAGATTGGGATAGGGGAGTAATAGTAGGCCGTACGTCTTTCGGTAAGGGCTTGGTACAAGAGCAATATGACCTGCGCGACGGCAGTGCCCTACGCCTAACCGTAGCCCGCTACTACACACCAAGCGGCCGCAGTATACAAAGGCCATACGATAAAGGTAATGAAGACTATTACAACCAAGTGTATGAGCGCTATATGCGTGGCGAGTTTGTGCATGAAGATACCATAGCCAGCAAGGATACTACCATATACAAAACCAAGAACGGACGCCGTGTGTATGGCGGAGGTGGCATACGCCCAGATGTGTTTGTACCTGTAGATACATCGGCTGATAATGAGTACTTCTATACCGTGCGCAGCTATGTACCAGAGTTTGTATACAAGTATAGCTCGCAGCACCCCGGCATACAGGATAGCTACAAAACCAAAGAGGAGTTCCGCAAGGGCTTTGTAATAACCGATGCCATGCTGAACGAGTTTTATACTTATGCTACAGGTGCAGGCCTTAAGCGCAACGAGGCAAAAGATGCCAAAATAAAAGAGAAGCTAAAGCTGAACATAGAGGCCTTTATAGCCAAGCAAACTTGGAGGCTAGATGGTTACTACTACATAATGAACGAAACCGATAATGTGGTGAACACTGCGGTAGCCAAAATGAAGGAAGGAATTAAGTAGTTCTATATACAGGCTACAAGCAAAAGCGGCAGATGGAAAACCATCTGCCGCTTTTGCTTGTAGAAGCTATCGGAAAATATGCTTGAGGGTTACGGGGTCTAGGCGTTCAATGCTATCAATACGGGGCCTGCCCTTATCGTACTCGCTGTAGTAATATTTACGTATGTAAGACTCTACTGTTTTGCCATCGTCTTTCCTTTCAAACTGCACGGTATAGTCTATCATGGTAAAGCGCTTGATTTTTTTGTGTATTACCACTATTATGGGCTTTCGGTATATGTATACGTTCGGCAGTTCGCCGCCCTGCATTACGCCCCAAGGCTGTATACGTATTGAATCTAAGCGCTTGTACTGCTGCTCCAAATAAGGCCAAGGAAACTTGTCTTCGATTTTCATGCCCCGGTAAGTATCGCTTACGTGGCCTACATCTATACGTGCCCCCACTTCGAAAAAATAGAAGTAGCCATGGCTTTGTGTATCGCTTTCGTAGCTAAAGCGGCCAAAAAAATAATCATCGAGGTTATGGTTGCCCATTAGCTTTGCTACTGTATCGGCCATGTTTTTGGCTACCGAGTAGCTAATGTTATAGGCTTCCAATGAATCGAGGTAACGCTGGTAGCGGTAGTCAGATACGGCATCTACATATATAGTGTCGTTGCTGGCTTTGCCTAACAAACACAACGAGAACAATAATGATGTAATAATGTATTTCATAACTACTTTACCTTCGCCTAACCTTCAAATCAATCAAAAGTGCGCAAAAAGAAGCGATTTCTGCATATATCTAGCACCATTTTGTACTTTATTGTATCAGCATATTAAAGCATTTAGGCTAACATACTATACAGTTTCTGTGCCATTTATTAAATAAATTGCGGAATAGCTATGTGGTGCCAACTTTTAAATTAGATTTGCCCAAAATATATTTCATTATCATGCAAACAGGAACAGTAAAGTTTTTCAATGAAACCAAAGGTTTTGGCTTTATTAAAGAAGATGGCAGCGGTACAGAGTACTTCGTACACGTATCGGGCTTAGCAGGCAGCAAAATTAAAGAAGGTGACGCAGTTACTTTCGAGTTGCGCGAAGGCAAAAAAGGATTGAACGCGGTAAATGTTAAACTAGCATAATAGTACCAATCTAATCAG
>JAFDYM010000276.1 GCA_018267435.1 Bacteroidota bacterium
CAATTTACCCTTGGTGTATTCTAGTATGTAGATGTCACGGTTTACCGCAACCTCCTCTGCCAGTGCAGGTGCGCCTGGTAAGCCCATCTTGGTGCTGGTTACACCTTCGTGCATAGCACCGTTCTTCGATAGGCTCTTCTCCTCAGGGTGGTTCATCACCAAACCATCGAACGACTTAGCATATAGCAACGAGCGCTCAACCATACCCGCCGAAGTACTCGGCTTCAAACCATCGCTGAAAGCTATGGCACCTGCTTGGTGCATATCGTACATCTCGGCAAGGTCTTTACCTGCTAAGTTTTCGGTTAAGGCACCTATGGGGTGTACGCTCACTACCTCATCTGCTTGCTTACGTAGTACATACTGGATCTGCGATTTTGTTTGCAGCACAGGGCTGGTGTTTGGCATACAACATATGTGCGTAAAGCCGCCAAAAGCCGCCGCACGGCAACCGCTTTCTATCGTTTCCTTATGCTCATAGCCAGGGTCGGCTAGGTAAGTATTCAAATCAACCCAACCCAAACTCACATGCAGGTTATCGGCCTTTATTTCTTTGGCCTTATTGGTATTGGCAATCTTCGCGCCTATCTTTTTGATATGCCCGTCAACTACTAAAATATCTTTAACCTGATTGTGAAATGGTGAGCCGGTATCTATAATGCGCGCTGCGCGGATGATGATTTCCATTGACATATTTTACCGGAGCACAAATATAGGAAATAATGCCTTTCCGCCGAATTGAGTTACCGAAATTAAAAAAAGGGCGCTATTACTAGCACCCTTTTCGATCAATTTCCAAACCTTATTACCTATTTTGCTATTTGTAGCTTTTGTATGCCAGCAGCATTAGCAGTTTTAACCTGTACATAGTATATACCGTTAGCCAAATCGCTTAGGGCTAAACTATGTGTATTGCCAGCTGCTACTGTGCTATAAACTACTTTTCCGGCTACATCTACCACATCAATAATTGCACCGTTGCTTAGTCCGCTTAGGTTTACAGTATTGCTGGCAGGGTTAGGGTACAGGTCAAAACTTAAGGTTTCCACCTTGTTTATACCCGTACTACCACCAGCTATAGTAGTATGAAACTTACGTCCATTAGTGCTATTTGTGCCCTCTGTCGCCGCAAAATAATCGCCTGCACTATTCATACCAATCCCCCTCAATCTTAAACTGCTTAAACCGTTTGTACCAGAACCTACTAATGCCACACCTACATAACTAGTGGGGTCATACTTTACTATACCTCCATTATAAACTGCCGCTACTACTGTATCCTCCTTCAATAAAAAATCGAATATAAATGATGAGGTAGTTATAGCGTGAGTAAAAGTGGACCCAGTATCGGTACTTGCATATATGCCATCATCGCCACTAAGCAATATTGTTCCGTTCGACTGCTTGGCAAAACGGTAATTATAATCGCTAAGACCTGAAGCATTAGTAAAAGTAGCACCACCATCGGTAGACTTACTTACGCCCTTGTTTGTGCCCAACAAGATCGTATTACCATCTTCGGTATACACCGAGCCAACAAACAATATACCGCTTGGCAAGCCTGCACTACCCAGTTGCGTCCAAGTGTCTCCATTATTGGTAGATTTATACACACCAATCGCGGCTGTTGAAGAATTACTATATGAATTGGCATACAAATTACCGTTTACATCTATGGCTACATCCCTAATCTCAATATTGCTCTCGTTGGGGTTGAAGGTAATTGGCATCCAACTGGCGCCATTGTCGTCAGAAACCATAACGTGCTTACCATTTAAGCTTACCATACCTTTACCTACTGCAACTAGCCTGCCGTTGGCCAACTTTACTACTTTCTGGCAAATAAAATAATGAGAAGAGCTTAAACTCCAATTAGCGCCATTATCATTACTGGTGTATATACCAAAACTGGTACCGCCTATTACTGTATTATTATCTACTGCAAAAATACTGATACAATCTGGCCTACTGCCGCTTGTTTCTATTACGCCGTTAACAATGTCGTACCAAGTATACTCCTGTGCACTTGCCAATGTTATTGCTAGTGCGCTGCAAATTGTAAGAAATGTTTTTTTCATGTGCTTTACTGTGTTGTGGGTGAATAAACCATCATTGGTTATGTCAAACATATCTCTCATTCAACATATTATCTTTACTAAAGCCATACACTTCTTACCTACACATCTTACGCTAAAATCTACTTCGCATTATATGCTGCGGCAAACTCCTTGGCAAAGTCTGCCAATTTCACCTTGCCGATGTATGCTTCGCCTTTATGTTTCCAATAGTCGGCTTCCATCTCGTTGCTGCGCAGTGCTTGGCCCATTGCCACATAGCCATCGGCATTGGTAGCTGGCACGCCCGCTTGTAGCATACCCGCCCTGCTCTGCTCGTCGGTCGATTCTACATAAGGCACACCTGGCTTGCCAACAGCTTCAGTCAATGCCTTGGCTATATCTTGCCAAGTATTGCTGTCATCGCTGGCTATGTATTGCACGCTCTTACCTTTAAAGCCTAGTGCCAATAGCTTCTCAGATGCTACATCAGCTATATCGGTTGGCGATACCAACACCAATTTATGGTCTGCAGGCTGCGCGCTGGTAACTATGCCTACGTGCTTTATCAAGTCTATTTGTTGGTATAGGTTGTAGAAGAAATAGCTAGGGCGCAGATACACCGCATTTACCGCTGGCAACTCATTCAACTTGCTTTCCAAATATGCCAAGCCATCTACCGGACCGGCACCTTTACCCATATGTGCGCCAATGCTGCTTAGCACCACTACCTGCGTTACACCGCTAGCCTTTACCGCTGCTGCGTACACATCGCCCACCTTGCGTAAGTGTGCCTGCCAATCGGCCACGGCAAAGGTTGGAGGTATCATTAAGTACAGGGCATCGGCACCTGTAAAGGTGTTGGTTAAAAATGCTTGGTCTTCTACACTGCCAATGGCGGCTGTAGCGCCAAGGGCTTCGATATCTGCCTTACGGTCGGCACTGCTGCTTACTACGGTTACGGTGTGGCCTGCGGCTACTAACTTCTGTACTACTGGTTTGCTGATATGGCCCAGCGAGCCTGTGATTACGTATTTCATTGTTTTGATTTTTTGTTTGTTATTAATCGAAGACAAAAGTATATTTGCACTTACTTTTAGTCAAGTACTTACCAAAAAGTATGTACAAAATAAATAGCGATGAAACAGGTAAAAGAAAGCTCGACCAACCAAGCCAACAAGAAGGTAATACAGGCACAATGCCCAGTAACTTTTACGCTTGAGAAGATAGGCGGACGCTGGAAGCCCTTGATTATTTACAACCTAGGCACGGGCAAAAAACGCTATAACGAATTGAAGAAACTGATACCGAACATATCGGAGAAGATGCTGATACAGCACCTGCGCGAACTAGAAACCGACAACCTAGTAAGCCGACAAGTAATGCCTGTAGTACCTCCGCACGTAGAGTACGAATTAACCAAGCAAGGCAAAGGCATGGGTCCCATACTACATGCTATGGCAGAGTGGGGATTGAAGCACGGGTAAAAATAAACATCCCCACATGAAAACATACTCATTATATCTAATTGGAGCTACCCTACTCTTATTAACAGCATGTAAAGAAACAAGGCTAGAGAAAGTATTTACTACCTGTCCGAAAGGTTGTTACACGGGGTATGACATTCTACTTTATAACAATGATTCCGCGACCTTACGCTATTGGTCAGATATGCCAGAAAATTGTGAAAGCAGAGGTCATTATGCAAGACAAGACTCTCTACTAATAATTGAAATACAGCCCTCTGAAGATGAGTTTTGCACTTATAGCCGCATCATTCTTATAGAAAACGATAGTATTCTTACAGCACAAAAAGGTTTTGATTATGACAACAACATTTTCTACAGAAGAGAAATAGGAACATCAGATTACCCGCCAAAATACTACGCTGATTGAGCAGTAAAAAATCTATTTCAACCTATAATTCCTATACTCCCCTATCGATACACCAAACACGTTTTCTATCCATCGGCGGATGCGATATTTCAGCTTCATTCTGCTTTTGTTGGTATCAAATTCAAAAGCCCAGTTCTTTTTAGCAATGCGCTGCTGCATTACTGCGGGGTGCGTGCCCTCAAATTTCTTTAGAGAATCAATCACGCCATAGTCGTATTCATTCGCCTTCACCACGTTCTGTTCTACCCAGTTATCATCGTGCCACAGTTTGTGGAAGGTCTCCTGCTTACGCTGTTGCGCTTGTGGGTCCTTCACCCAACCATAATGATACACATAGGCATCCACTTGTTTCACAGCTAGCTTCTCTCCTTCGCCTTTGCGGAATCCTTGCGCATCGCCGTGGCTGTATATATCATTGCGCTTGCGTACGATGCGTATCTCCTTTCTATACCAATTATAAGCATCGGCCACATAGCCATAGGAGCCGTAAAAGTGTAGGTAGTTAAACAACAAGCCATCTACTTGTTTATCATCTTTATATTGCTGCATGGCAGCGCGTATATTGGCATGGTATTGTTCATGCACCACTTCATCTGCTTGTATGTAGAAGGCCCAATCTGCATCGGGTGCTATGTGCTGATATGCTTTGTCTGTTTCAACAGCCAGCACCCTGCCGCCTTCTCGCAAGGTATCATCCCACACACTTTGTACAATCTTTATTTTGGGCGAATCAATGCTTTGTATCAAAGCCAATGTATCGTCATCGCTATTACCAACTGACACAATAAACTCATCGCACAACGGCAGTATAGAAGTAATAGCTTCCACAATGGGGTAGTCGTACTTAATGGCATTGCGCACTATGGTAAAGCCGCTCACTTTCATAGTTGTGAAAATAGAAAATACAATGGAACGCTGATGACGCTGATTATTATGATAAACGCGGATTAAAAACTACAACTATTCGTTATTCGTGCCCTTCGTGTAAAACCTTTGTGCCCTTAGTGGTTAAATGTATTGCATTACACTTTCCAAAAACGCAGCAAAGCAGTTTCAATACCTAAGAACAGCAAAGCCAACATCAAGCACCACTTCCATAGCGCAGTGCCGCGGTCTAGTTCTTTTACCAGCGCAGCTACTTCTACATTGGCTCCGTTCACTACGTTTACATTGCCTTGCGGATACTTAGTTTTCAAATCAGATGCAGTAGAGAATTTCAAGTCCGACTCGCGCCTATCAAAGTTCAAGGCCAACACATCTTGCTGCGTGTTGCCTTCTATACCTAGGTTATAAAAGCCCGCCTTCTTCACCTGTTCATTTATACCCAATAGCATCTTGTTACCTACGGCGAATTGCTCGGGTATTAGTTCTACATTCTCGCCTTTTATCTTGTATACCTTATCGCCTGCAGCCTTTGGCGCATCGGCTTCTATGCGTGTTTTATCCCCTATAAAATAACTGATGTTGCCACCCTTTACATTCAACACTGCCATCTTATACAGCATGGGTACAAATATGGCGTGTACAGGTAGTTCACTATAGTCTTTATCAAGCGGCGAGGCGCACACGTACAAGTTACCGCCCTTGGTAGGGTAGCGGCTAAAGAACGAGCTGCCATCCTTCAAAGTAAGCACAGCTTCTTCGGTAGATGCTGCCGAGCGCGAGAAGGTGTAGTACTTAAATACCTTCGGCAAATTCATGTTATCGGGCACTTTCTCGAACACATCTTTGAACACATTCTGCTGTAGGTTAAGGCTTGCTAGTTCCTGCGCTTGCTCGCTAAAGCCTGTTATAGAGTTCGCACCTAAGTTGTTCAAGAATCTATTGTACGACTCCATCTCTGCCTTAGCACCGATGAACACCGCCACCGCGCCACCATCTGCCACGTATGCATTAATAGCAGCAGATAGCGAAGATGATACCGACTTCAAATTATCTAACACCAACAACTGTGTCCCCTTCAACATATCTGGGTTAAAGCCGCCTTCGGTAGTAGCTGTGTAATCGAACTC
>JAFDYM010000277.1 GCA_018267435.1 Bacteroidota bacterium
ATAGAACAGTTTAACTGGCACGATGTAGTGCCGCGCAACATTGCCATAAAGCAGCGCATAGTGGATGCTGACCCATTGGAGAATGGCGTGCGTAAGGCGCTAAACTTTGGGCATACCATAGGCCATGGGGTAGAAAGCCTAATGCTGCAAGATGGCAACCAAAAGCTTTTGCACGGCGAGGCCATAGCGGTGGGTATGATAGCTGAAAGCTACATATCGGCAGCATTAAGTTTGATAAGCGAAGAGGAATTGGCGCTGATAACGCAGACCATATTGCGCTACTACCAATTGCCATATATTGCCGAACAGCAACATGCCGAAATATTGAAGCTGATAGGCAACGATAAAAAGAACAGCGGCAAGCAGAACAGGTTTAGTTTGCTGAAGGGAATAGGTAACTTTTCTATTGATAACTACGTTGAAGAAGCTTTGATAATAGAAGCGCTGAACTACTATAACGCCAAGCTTGCATGAGTCAAATTACTTTAAGCCATCCTACCCGTATTGTAAAGGCAGATATAACCCTGCCCGGCTCGAAGAGCGAGAGCAACCGCGCCTTGATATTGAATGCGCTTACAGGTGGTAAGCTAGCTTTGAATAATCTATCAGATGCGCGCGATACGCAGCAGTTGATAAAGTTATTGGCTAGCGAAGATGAAACAATAGATGTGATAGATGCAGGTACCAGTATGCGTTTTCTTACAGCCTACTATTGCGCTACCAACCAGCATAAAATTATAACAGGCACGCCGCGTATGCAGCAGCGCCCTATAGCGCCTTTGGTAAATGCCCTTAGCGAAATGGGCTTTGATGTACGCTATGTTGGGGAGGAGGGCTTTCCACCCCTAGAGATAGTGCCTATCAAGAGTTTGGAAAGGTTAGATGATGAGGTGTACATAGAAGGCAATGTAAGCAGCCAGTTTATAACTGCGCTGTTGTTGATAGCGCCTTTTCTACCCAATGGCCTAAAGGTGAATTTTACTACACACCTTGCTTCTAAGCCGTATATCGATATGACGCTTACTATGCTTGAAAGCCTAGGCGTAAAGCATGTATGGCAAGGCGATAGCGTACAGATAGGCCATACGGCTATCGAGCCGATGGCAATCAATATCGGTGCCGATTGGTCGGCTGCTTCATACTGGTATAGCATTGCTTTTTTGGCAGATGGGGCAGAAATAACATTGCGTGGCTTGCAGAATGATTATACCCAAGGCGATAGGGTAGTAGCAGACTGGATGAAGCGCTTCGGGGTATTAACCGAGTTTACTTCCGTAGGGGCCGTTCTAACCAAAACAAAGGTGGAGTACCCAATGGTAATGAAGCTGAATTTTAAAGATAATCCCGACTTGGCACAGACCTTTGCTGCCATGTTTGCCGCCAAGAATATCATTTGCACCTTTTCTGGCTTAGATAGTTTGAAGATAAAGGAGACCGATAGGGTATTGGCGCTGCAACAGGAACTGCGCAAAATTGGCGTCCGTTTCGACTATTCCGACATGTATGAGTTTTATCAGCTAAAGGGAAGTTTTACACCTAGTACCAAACCCTTTGCTACCTATAGCGACCACCGCATGGCTATGGCCTTTGCTCCATTGGCATTAATGGGCGAAATTAGCCTTGATGACGCCTCTGTAATAGATAAATCATATCCCGCGTTTTGGCAGCATTTAACGCAAGCTGGCTTTGTAGTTTTAGCTTAAAAGGGCTATTTTTAATGCCTGTAACCCCACCATTGTCAACATTGCACTGGTTTTAACAGTGTCAGATTAATGTAATTTTTCGGCTTGTACATTTGTAATACGCGCAAGCTATGTTATTATTGTTTTGTCAAAAAGTAAAATCTATGAAAATCGTTACAAAACTACTTGCTACTGCACTAGTTTTTTCGGGCTTCGCGCAAGGTGTGAACGCGCAACAGGAAGTTCAAAAGTGTGGCGCCGACCAAATGCGTCGTGAGCTTATAGCGACAGACCCTTCTGTTTTAGAAAGGGAAGCTGCGCTAGAAGAATTTACTAAAAAGTATATCCAGGAGCACAAAGATGCCTACCATCAGCAGAATATGGGCAGCCGTGGTGATCTTTCGGATAACAAGTATGTTATTCCTATCGTGTTCCACATCATTCACCTTGTTGTTTTTGAGAACATCAACGATGAGCAGGTGATAAACCAAGTGGCGATACTAAACCGCGACTTCAACAAGCAAAACGCCGATACTTCGGAAGTTATACCAGAATTTCAAGGTCTTATTGGTGATGCAGGTATCACTTTCTGCTTACCTACTAAAGATCCTAACGGTCAGCCTACCAATGGTATACAGCACTACTATAGCAGCCAAACCTACCAAGGCCAAAGCAACTATGCCAAAATGAACCCTTGGCCACGCGATAAGTACTTGAACGTATGGGTGGTAAACAAAATGCAAGGTGGTGTAGCGGGTTACGCATACTACCCTGGTAGTGTAGACCAACAACCTGTAAACCCTACTATGGATGGTGTAATGATACTACACAACTATATAGGTAATGTAGGTACTGGTAACGAAAACGGTAGCCGCGCCCTAACACACGAAATTGGCCACTGGTTAAACCTTAAGCACGTATGGGGCGATAATAACGACCCAGGCCAAGCTTGTGGCGATGATGATGTGGATGATACACCAGAAACTAGAGGTTGGAGCTTCTGCCCATCACGCACTTCTCTTACTCAATCTGCAGTATGTAACCCTCCAATCCGCGAGAATTTCCAAAACTTTATGGAATACTCTTACTGTTCAGTAATGTTTACCGAAGGTCAAGTTTTGCGTATGCATGCTGCTTTGGAAAGCAACCTATCTGGCCGTAATAACCTATGGACGCAAGAAAACTTGATTGCAACAGGCGCTTGTTTGGATTTTACTAGCGTACCTACTCCTGATTTTAGCCCTAACCGTTTGTATGCCTGCGTAGGCGATGAAGTTACATTTAAAGATAATTCATGGAATGGATTTGTGGAGAGCGTAACTTGGAACCCTGGCGATAATGGCGAGTTTGTAGCTGGCTATAGCGAAAACGATACTTTGGTTAAAATGAAATTCCACACCCCAGGTTGGGCTAATGTTACACTAACTGCTACTAACGCGAACGGTTCAAATACTGCAACTAAAGCGCTAGTATATGTGTACGATCAATCAGTGGTGTTCCCTACACCTTACTACGAACCGTTCGAGCAAGATTATTTGTACAACGACTACTGGGCTTCTATAAACATAGATAGGGATGTTCCTCAGTTCCAACTTAAGCCTGGTGTAGGCCGCAATAGCAACCAGTGTGTATTGCTTAACAACTACCTAAGTCACTACGAGCAAAACATAGATGAATTGGTTAGCCCAGCTTACGATTGTTCTGCATTAACCAATGAGAACGCTTGGTTAAGCTTCTACTATTCATTGGCTTCATGGAACCCTAACTTCTCATTACCATTCTACGATTCATTGGTGGTTTACGCTTCTAAAAACTGTGGCCAAACATGGTCAATGATATACAAGGATGGTACCAATGGGGTCGTGAATGCTGGTTACCAACCTAGCTACTATACTCCTGGCAACGATGCTTCGTTCTGGAAAAAAGTAAGGGTAGCTATACCTGGTCCAAGTTCAAATAACAACATGCGCGTAAACGGTGTACGCTTTAAAGTAAGTGTTTGGGGTGCACACGATACCAACAACTTCTACCTTGATGATTGGAACATAGGTGATGTTACTACTGGTATCGAAGATGTTGATTTGACATCTAACTTAGAGATATTCCCTAATCCATTCAGCAACCAAGTAAACATAAGCGGTTTGGAAGATAAGGCGCACAGTTTCTCGGTAACTGATATAACTGGCCGTCAAGTATTCCATGCTGAAAACTTGAACCCGGCTAACGGCCAAGTGGTACTTGACTTATCAAATATATCTACTACGGGTATCTACTTTATAAAAGTTAGCGACGGTAAAAATACTGGCAACTTGAAACTGGTTAAGAACTAGTAACTCAATAGCATAAAACTTAAATGCCCCCAAGCAATTGGGGGCATTTTGTTTTTATATCGGCTGTGTGGCTGTAGGTTGTTAAAAGCTTGAATCAATCAAGTTACTTACTCCATTCGGTATGGAATATATGTTGCCATTTGGCAAGTATTATGGTTTTGAACTGTTGCATATCTATAGGCTTGCCTAGCTCTTGCTGTAGCGAGGTTACGCCCATATTAGCAAGGCCGCAACTTACTATCTTACTGAACCAGTTTAAGTCCGTATTTACGTTTACGGCTAAGCCATGCATAGTTATATGGCGGCTTACCTTGGCGCCTACGGCGCTTATCTTTCTTGCCTTTGGCGTGCCAGCACCTATCCAAACACCCGAGGCGCCTTCTATGCGCTCGCCCACAATATCGTATTCGGCTATGGTTTGTATTATTAGCTCTTCTAAATTATATACGTATTGGGCTACGCTTATACTTAATGTGTCAAGGTCTAGTATAGGATATACAACCAGTTGCCCAGGGCCGTGGAAGGTAACATCGCCGCCGCGCGTTACTTGAAACAGTTCTGCGTTTAGGTTATCGCGGTCTACCAATATGTTTTGGCTTTTGCCGCTTTTGCCAAGCGTGTATACGGGTGGGTGTTCGCAAAGTATAAGCGTGTTGCTGGTAGGCTGCTCCTTAGCTTTTGCATTTAGGTTGGTATTGAATAATTCCTCTTGCGTAGCTAATACATTGCCATAGGGCATTAAACCTAGGTCGAGTATTTTAACTGCTGCCATACTTTTATCGCATTTGCTTCTGGCTTTCTTTCTTGGCCTTTTTCAATTCCTTGCGCATATCGGGCATAGTTACCAGCTTGTTATACGCGCGGAACAATTGCTTATTGATGGCATTGGCAGCCACGTTGTAATTTTCTAGATATACACCTTCGCTAAAGGGGAAAGGATCGTAGTATTGAACAAAAGCCTTATCTATAAATATAATGGCCGACTCTGAAGCCGATACGGTACTATAACCATCTACTCGGTCGGTACCCATAAACTTCTTATCGTCGCTGCTACCCATTAGCGGTGGGTGGCTGTTATCTTGTGCTATGGCATTGGTTTGTGCGCTGCCTTGCTGTATAAACACAAAGAAGGTATCCTTCATTACAATTTTGTCGTCATACTCTAAGTTGGCATTCAGCAACAATCCTTTTTTGCCAGCCACTAGGTCGCGCGAGTCTTTTGCGTATATAAAGTATACTGGGCAAAACGTTACCAGCCTAGAGAAACCATCATATATCTTTTGGTTCATTACTTTACGCTCCTGCACCATGCGGTCGGCTATATCATTCCTTCCTGCTTGGCGATAGGCTTCTACACTTTTGTCATTCGTTTTTAGGCGCACTACTATGCCACCGCCTGCCTTTAGCTGGCGCAAGGCATTCTCCGAGCGCGAGCGCTGCGATTTCATACGCTCTATCTGCGTTAGGCTATCCTCTTGTGTATCGGGGCGGCTAAGTTGCTCCTGCGCATAAGTGGCACTTGCCATTAGCAACATCATTACTACACTATATAATCTCATTCTATCTACTTAAAGTTTTTAGCTATCTCCTTAGGTACAAACTTGGCCACCTTGCCCTTGCCCCTTATTATTTCGCGTACTATGGTTGACGATACCGAACTTAGTTCCGGCTTGCTCAACATCAATATCGTTTCTAGCCCTGGCAACATATCGTTGTTCAAATGGGCTATGGTCTTTTCGTATTCGAAATCGGCCGCCGAGCGTATGCCTCGCAGCAGATATTTGGCCTTCTTCTTCTCGCAGAAGTTAACAGTCAAACCCTCATAGCTTTCTACCTTCACTTTCTTTTCGTTCTTAAACACTTCGCGTATCCAGTCCATGCGTTGGTCGAGTGTAAATAGCGACTGCTTCTGCGAGTTAACGCCTATGGCAATTATTATTTCATCGAACAGCGGCAGCGACCTTAGCACCACGTCTGCATGGCCTTTTGTTATCGGGTCGAACGAACCTGGAAATACTGCAATCTTTTTCATCTTGTGTAAATACGAATTACGAAGTTAGAAATACGAAATATGGTAAGCTAATGCTGTAACTATTTTTACGATATTATGACTCATCTTCTTCTTGCACATCTTCACTAGCGCTCTGCCCTGCATTGGTAAAAATGGCAAAAATGGTACTGCCATAATTCTTCTGCTTATAGTAGTTTAGGTGTTTGCGGAAGTCGTGGTTAGGATTGTGCTCCAGTATAAACCAGCCTTCGCCCTCTACCATGTTTTGCTCGAATATCAAGTCGGGTATGGTGTTTAGATTAGGTAGTGGATAAGGTGGACCGGCAAAGATGACGTCGTATTGCTGTTGGCAGTTTTTAATATAGTCGAACACATCCATCTGCATCACCTTAATAGCGTCTATTTTATGTTTCTTTACCGTATCTTTTATAAAGTTGGCGCACTTAGGGAATATCTCTACGGTAGTAATATCCTGGCAGCCGCGCGATGC
>JAFDYM010000278.1 GCA_018267435.1 Bacteroidota bacterium
TACCGAACTCCAAGTAATATCAGGTGAAAATTCTATGCCTATTTTCCCTGCGGTGTTACTGCAATTTGCATTATCCAACGTATAAGCTGCTGGTTGGTATATATGTAAGTAAAAACGACCTAACTGATTTTCGGCTGCAGTTATTGTGGCAACGTAATCTTGATTGTTTATTACCGTTTTAGTTGAGTTCAACTTATCTTCAAGTTGTATGATACTGCTTGGCGCAAAATTGCCCATGTCTTCTATACGGAATACATAGCTTGCGTCTGCGTCTACGTTAACACCCACGGCTATTGTTTCATTTTGGGTAAAAGTTCCATAGTTGTTTATCATACAAGCCACATTATCCGAGCTCATAGTGTAAACTACTGGTATACCTTCTGAAGCACCTTGTACTTTTTGAGCATCCTCATTCGGAACAAAAACTGTGTTGAAGCCCTCGTCAAAGTTAACGTATGCCTTATCGTCTGCTGCAGTTTCGGCCATTAAGCGCAAAGTAAACTGCTTCTTATTTTCAGTAGCAAAAGTGTTTATGGTTATTGCCGCTACCACCAAAGTAAATATCATCTTCATCATCTTACACATTTTACGTTTATAACCATACTATGTCAAGCGCCATGCCAAACAAAAGTGAGGAATTATGAGTATTGACGATAAAAATTGGGGTAAGGATTAATGGCACTAAAAAAAAGAAGGGTTGCCCTGCTCTGAACAACCCTTCAACACACCCTATAGACTCTTTGTCGCTAAAACGACTTACTTATCTTATTAAAACCTTGTGCCACTAATAATTGGTAAAAAATGTAGTGTTTTTGTAGAATAGTAACTATAGTCCTGCGACTTAGTTCCCCAAATGATATACAGCATTAAAAACCACAAACGGTGTGCACACATAGCGCCCACCGTTTGTGGTTTTAACAATAAGTTTTATTACAGTTTCGTGAACCTTTGCACTGAATTAACTTGATTGTTGTAAACACGTGCTAAATAAGTACCTGCGGCCAAGTTGCTTATAGATACGGCTGAGTTAGAGGCACCTAATTCATAAGTACCCAATACATTACCTTGAACATCCAATATGTCCACCTTCATATTACTGTTAGCGTCATCGTTGTAAGTAAATGATATTGTATTGTTTGCTGGTACTGGGAACATTTTGAACTCAACTGCATTTGCAGTTTCTTTAATACCAGTAACCGTTTTGTTATCAAATACAGCAAATGGGCTTAAAGAGGTAATACCATCGCGACGTATACTGAACATACCATTTGCCTCAGTTGTAGCCGATGCAGTTGCTGTAGCATCCCAAGCACCATTCGTGTAGTGCGAAACATAAGCCATAGTGCGGTCGAAGCTATTCACTTCCAACGCGGCACCCCACATTACTTGTAAGTCCATATTCAAGTTGGCAGTTATGTCGCTTTCTATATGCCAAGTAGCATCTACTACTGATTGGTTTGAAGATAGATCTGCACCAGTTATACCTTGTGCCATTACATCTGCTAATACACTTACACCAACACTACCACTGCCAGAGCCGCTATTTAGTTCCACCATAGCGGGAGCATAATTAGATGCCGTACCTACATGGAATGTAGCTGAGTTATTAGCGGTAAGAGCCATTTGCAAAGAGCCCCCTTCGCTTGTTATAACATAATTATCGCTCGAGCCACCTGTAACTGTTGCACCTGCTGCTATATATAAGTCGTTGCCATCAATATCTATTGTACCTCCCTGCATTATCAATGCATCTGTTATATGTAAGTCCGTATTAATCATTAAACTGTTACCTGCTCCTACATTAACAGTAAGCGTACCAATAGAGTTCGTGTTACCAGAGAATGTTAGACCACCGTTTAACACTGTAGAGGTATTAACTGTTATATTAGAATTGTCATTAGAAATAATAGTACCATTTCCACCCGCAGTTATTCCCCCGTTTATTATCAAATCATTGTTATACAAATTCAATCTTCCTTCTTGCAGAGTTAAGGTAGTAGCTACAGTTAAATCGCCATGTAAAAAAGTAGTAGTACTAAAATGATCGCCAGAGAAGGCAAATGTACCTACCGTGCCATTTACATTAGTAAAGTATATATCGTTATTAGCTGCTGTATTAAGAATTATTCCTGTACCACTATTGGTAGTAAATGTACCAGTACCAACTATTACACCAGCAATAGTTACTTGGACATCCGAAATATTGAATTGAGTACCTGTGTCGATAACAAGAGTATTAGTTACTTGCAATGCCGAACCTAACGACACAGATGTTCCAGAACCAACACTAACGTTCAGTGTACCAATCATTTGCCCTCCGGTTACAAACCTTAAGTCAGTAGACAAACCTGCTGCGGTTGTAATATTTAATGTAGTACCAGCATTGCTGAATAGACTACCGTTACCAGAAAGTGCACCATTAAGCGTTACGGTAGAATTGCTTATACTTAAGGTACCTGTAGCTAGCGCTAAATTATTAGCAATGTATAATGTACCGCTAATTCCAGTTTGATTACCAGCACCTACATTTACTACCAAATTACCAACTGCATTAGTATTACCAGTAAAATGCAGGGAGCCAGCTGTACCTCCATCCGCATTGATAGAAATGTTAGATGCGCTAGTAGAAATTACGGCACCTGAACCACCAACGGCAATATCGCCATTCGCCCCAATTACTAAGTCGTTACCATCAAGCACTAATATACCTGACTGTAGAGATAAAGTACCATTGAGCAACACATCGGTACTAAGAGTTACAGAAGCAGAGTTACTAGCTAAATTTAGCGTAACAGATTGCAAACCGGTACCCGTTAACTCAAGGCCAGATGTACTGCTACCACCATTGTACATTACATTATAATTGCCGGTAAGGTTAACCGTACCACTTGTGCTTGTAAACAAGCCATTGCCAGTTATTACTATTGTAGCATTATTATTTACAGTTAAAGAACCATTAGTAACAAAATCTAACGAACTACCTGCGGCCAACCAAAGTTGGTTTGTTACTGTAATATCGGCAGAGCTAGAAACGCCAGATGCTAATGAAGAAAAGTCATCGGCAATTATACTTCCTGTAAAAGTAAAGCCAGTAGTTAAATCCACCACAAGGCTATCTACATCTATAGTACCTGCGCCACTTAGTGTACCAGCAGTAAGTATAAGTGCAGAGTTTGAACTTGAAATAAGTGTACCATTCACATCTAGTGTAGAAAGGATACCATTTATTCTAACATTTTGATCAAGCGTAACTGTAACACCAGATGGTATAACTATATTATCTAGCAAAACGTTTGTTGTAGGTGCTACGCCGCCCCATGTGGCTGCGCTGCTAAAGTTGCCTGAAGCAACGGCGGTGAATGTAGCTGCCTTTACAGCAACTTGCATTATCATTAATGCAAAAAACAAAACACCACACTTTTTGATAAAAGTAATTCTCCTGCTCATATTGATTGTTTTAATTGGTTTATTATTAAACAAGCGTCAAAAATTTTCGTGCCACAGTATATGCGCAGCATATACCACAAAAAATGCCCACATATATTATATGTGGGCATTTTATAGTTAAATAGTGATGTTACACATCTCCCCTACGTATAACACCTATAAGTATGGAAATAATGGCCAGCACCAATAATATGTGAATAATGCCGCCTGCACTATATGCAAAAAAGCCTACCACCCAGCCTATAACAAGCACAAGGGCGATGATATAAAGTATACTTCTCATGATTTATATGTTTATGGTTAGTAATAATTTATACTATCCAAAACCATACCTTTAACAACAATGCAGAAGCCTGTGGCTTAATGTGGAAATGAGGGGAACGATGTTACAACAAGTTATCTTTAGGCTTCTGTAGCTTAGGATGCGCGCCCCTATGGGTAGCCTGGTAAATAGCCTTTGTATACTCAACGCCAAAAAACAAAATACACGATGAGTAATAAACCCATATCAATATTACTACTACCGAGGCTGCCGTACCGTAAACCTCATCGGTATTGCTATAACCTATATACATACTTATAAGGTATTTGCCGGCTATAAAAAGCAAGGCGGTAAATGCACTACCAGAAAGACTATACTTATACGGTATTTTAATATCAGGCAGTATATGCATAATAACAAAGAATAGCACAGTAGTGCTTACATATATTACTACCAATTGAATAAACGTAACAGAGCCCTTGCTAAATGAAAAGACGGAA
>JAFDYM010000279.1 GCA_018267435.1 Bacteroidota bacterium
AGCATAATACAGGTATGTTCCATAAATTTACAAAGCCTGGTATTCCTTGGGCATTGTATCACACCATTGAATGTGTAGCCAGAAGCCAAGCACTTCGTATTGAAAGGCACATTAAGGAGATGAAGAGTACTAAGTACATTGTAAACATTAAGCAGTTTCCTGAAATAGCAGAAAAGCTCAAAACCAAGTACTCATAATCAGTGCCGATAGCTATCGGCAGGTTCGATCCCAGCAGGGACCACCCAGAAAGCCGAAGCACATGCTTCGGCTTTCTGGGTGGTCCCTTTCCTCCCTTTCTTATAACACAAAAGCAACCCCTCTAGGTTGCTTTTGTGTTATTTTGGTACGCGGTGCGTAGGTTGTTAATCCCAATCTACGCTGTGTACTTCGCAGGTAGCGCCTGTGCCTTGGCAGTTGTTGCACTGGCCGCCGTGGTGCGCCCCCTTGCCTTTGCACTCATTACATTGTTTCAATTTTTGCCCGCACCAGTAGCAGTGCTTTTGGTGGCTATTGCCCGGTGAAAATAATAGTAGGCCAAAACTGATAACAGGTATTTTGCTCAAGGTTTTCATAATGTACACATTTGATAATCCTGTATTTAAAACCCTGTGCCATGGTACACGCGGCTGCAATAACACGTGCTCAACATGCTATGAGTCATACTGGGGAAAATACGCCCTTTGTGTCTTAAATTAAAGGTTGTAGCGCCTATATGTAAGCCCCATTATACTAGCACACTTTTTTGGGTAAAGCCTTGCACACAACCCATTTACAATGAAGCTATTTAACCGTAAGCCGCATATCGATAACAAGTATTTTAACGAAGAGCCCTTGCGCTTGCAGTTGTTTAGTGCAGAACAGATGGTAAAGCATGCCAAGATGCTGGCGCAGCAACACGCATTGGCAAAGCGTAAGGTAGGCGATGTTTTACTGCCAAGGCTTGCCGATAACGAAAAGAAACTACTGCTTGTACGCGAGCAGTTAAAGCAAACTGTAAAGGAGGGGCACGAGGTAACACCTGCCGGCGAATGGCTATTAGATAATTTCTACCTAATAGAAGAACAAATACAGTTAGCTAAAAAGCACTTACCCAAAGGCTATAGCGAAGGCTTGCCGCAGCTTGAAGAGGCAGCCGTACCCCGCGTATATGATATAGCGCTGGAAGTAATACAACATAGCGACGGCAGGCTTGACATGGACATTTTAAATGTGTTTTTGAGGGCGTACCAAAGCGGTACAGAACTGAAGATAGGCGAGCTATGGGCTATACCCATTATGCTGCGCTTAGCATTGTTGGAGAACCTGAGGCGCGTAGCTGTACGAATATCGGAGGATAGGGAATATAGGGACTTGGCTGACCGTTGGGCAAAGCAAATGATTGCTACCGTAGATAAGGAGCCTGCAAAACTGATACTTGTATTGGCCGATATGGCCCGTTCCAACCCTCCCTTGCGCAGACCTTTTGTAGCTGAGTTTACCAGGCAGCTGCGCGGCCGAGGGCCTACCTTACAACAGGTACTAAACTGGATAGAAGACAGGCTGAACGAAGAAGGCCACACCAGTATTGAAATGGTGCAAGGCGAAAACCAAAAACTAGCCACCGATCAGCTTTCTATAAGCAACAGTATTAACAGCCTGCGCTTGCTAAACAATATTGATTGGGCCGACTTTGTAGAGGACAACAGTTTAGTAGAGGCTATTCTTAGAAAGGACCCACTATACCCCTTGCTTAATTTTTCTACCCGCGACCAATATAGGCACGTAGTAGAGGGTGTAGCGAAACACAGCAAGCATACCGAAGTGGAGATAGCAAACCTTGTACTTCATTTTGCTCAAGACTCGCAAGTAAACGGCCAAAGCACCCGTAAAGGCCATATAGGTTATTACCTGATAGATGAAGGGGTACAGCTTACCGAGCAAAATAGCGGCATGCACTTTTCGCTAATAGATAAACTGCGCAAAAATGTGTTGCGTATGCCTCTTGTGGCTTACCTTTTGCCTATAGTGCTTATAACAGCCGCCGTTACCTATGGCTTTGTATATAAGGTAACGTACGATATGCACAGCTTAGGTCTATCGATAGGGATAGGTATAGTGGCCGCTATATGTGCCAGCCAGTTGGCCGTTTCGTTGGTTAACTTCTTTAGCACGCTGCTGGTTAAACCTACGCAGTTGCCGCGCATGGATTACTCGAAGCGCATACCCGATAGTGCAAAAACGGCAGTGGCTATTCCTACCATGTTATTAAACCTAGCTGAAGTGGACACATTGGTAGAAGCCTTAGAGATACGCTACTTGGCCAACAAGCAGAGCAATCTTTTCTTTTGCTTACTTACCGACCTGCGCGATGCCGACAAAGAACATTTAGATGAAGACGATGAATTGGTAGGCTTAGCAACCGAGCGCATAAAAGAATTGAATGTAAAGTATGCCAATGGCGGCCCTGATATATTCTTTTTGCTACACAGGCCTAGGCTATGGAACCAAGGCGAAGGCGTATGGATGGCTTATGAACGTAAGCGCGGTAAACTTGCTGCGCTCAATGCCTTGCTACGTGGTAGCACTAGCGCCTTTTCGCACATAGTAGGCAATATAGAACTGCTGCAAGATGTTAGATATGTGTTGACGTTAGACTCTGACACGCAACTACCGCGCGATGCGGCATGGAAGATAATAGCTACCATGGCACACCCGCTGAACAAGCCTGTGTACGATGAAGGAAAAGGAATAGTAACAAAAGGCTATGGATTGCTGCAGCCACGCGTAGGCGTAAGTATGCCACGAGCCGATAGTTCGCAATATGCCAAGCTGAACGGAAACGAGCCTGGGATTGACCCCTATACCCGCGCTACTTCCGATGTGTATCAAGACTTGTTTAAAGAAGGTTCTTTTATAGGTAAAGGCATATACGATGTAGATGTATTTGAGAAGGCGCTGAACAACCGTTTTCCTGAAAATAGGATATTGAGCCACGATTTGCTTGAAGGCAACTACATACGCTCGGGCCTGATAAGCGATGTACAACTGTACGAAAAATACCCATCGCGCTATAGTGCTGATATTAAACGCCGCCATAGGTGGATACGTGGTGATTGGCAGATAGCGGCATGGTTCACACCATGGGTGCCCGATGCCAACAACAAATGGCACGGCAATCCGCTATCGGGCTTGGGCAGGTGGAAGATATTTGACAACATACGCCGCAGCTTGTTCCCTATAGCGGTTACGCTAATGATAATGCTTGACTGGCTACTGCTGCCGCAGCCTGGTTGGTGGACCCTCATTGTTTCATCGCTGCTTATACTGCCAGCTGTGGTAAGTGTAGTTTGGAATGTAATACGCAAACCTAAAGACATGGTGCTGAGCCATCATATCATTGTAGCTTCCCGCTCGGCAGGCGCTACGGCCATCAGCACCTTGTTTACTGTTATCTGTTTGCCTTACGAAGCATTCGTAAACCTAGACGCCATATTGCGCACCACTTGGCGTATGCTTATTAGCCGTAGGCATTTATTGGAATGGAACCCAAGCGGGGTAACGGATAGGTTAAGCGCCAATACACTTTCCACCTATTACATTACTATGTGGTTCGAGCCGGTATTGGCTATGGGCGCATTGGTGTTTTTAGGCATAACACATGGCAAGGTGCTAGAATCTGCCGCACCTATATTGGCACTATGGCTGGCAGCGCCCTTCATTACTTGGTTTGTAAGCAGGCCCCTGCCTGTAAAGGCTGCACAGCTTAGCTTGCAGCAAAAAATATTCTTAGAAAAAACATCGCGCAGAATATGGGCATTTTTCGAGGACCTTGTAAACGAGAAAGAGAACTGGTTGCCGCCTGATAACCTACAGGAAATACCTGTA
>JAFDYM010000027.1 GCA_018267435.1 Bacteroidota bacterium
CTACACAGCCCTAGGTGGCGGCTGCAGTATATCTATGCTAGGGTAGGGTAGTAGCTGCGTGTTGGCTGCTACTTGTATGCCAGTGGTGTAATAGCTTGGGCTAAAATCGCTGTTTACTTGTGTGCCGAAGGCAGAAACTATTTCTTCCTTCTCTTTCAGCATTTGCTTGTGTGCTTTGTTCTCGCCTTCTTCAGCCTTCTTTAGCTGTTTGCTTAGGTAACAGTGGCCGTTACACTTTAGCTCGGGCTTGCTGCGGTTTTCGCACAGCTTGGCGGTTATGTATTCCTTATTGAAATGATAGTATGCACCTATACCCACATTTACCAGCGTTTGCGCCAGTATGGTTATAGCCAGTAAAAGTGCTAGTACATGTTTCATTTGCAAGTGCGAAAGTAGCCTTACATATTATATATACCAAAGTAAAATTGTGAAAAAGGCTATGAAGAGTTGTTATTGGTGGTTTAAGCGTATGGACATATTTATGTTGTTTAGTGGTACTCCTTATTTATGTAGTGATTGTTTTGTATGTATCATAACTAAAAAATGATTATGCATCGGTGTATATTCCTGCTGTTGTTTGAAGGCAATAAAATTGGACAGCGCTAGTAGCTAAAGTATTTTTACTTGTTTATTTTATATTGATTTCCAGTTGTTTACGTATTATTATTAAAAATGGCTTGATTTTTGGCTTTGATGCGTTTATATTGACACTAAAGAAAAGCTCCGTATGAAGAAACTGCTACTTTTTATTACCTGTTGTACAAGTATAGCATTATTAAATGCGCAACAAAATGTTGGTATTGGTACAAATAATCCGCAAAGCAAACTAGATGTAAATGGCGGCTTATCTATAGGTAGCGGTTATGCGGGTAGCTCAGCTGCACCTAGCGATGGTGCAATAATAGAAGGTAGCCTGGGTGTAGGTACGCCTACGCCTAGCAGCAGTGCAGCTGTTGATGTTAACTCAACCACCAAAGGTATGTTGGTGCCTAGAATGACTACTGCACAACGTAATGCTATTGCATCTCCTGCAAACGGCTTATTGATTTACAATACAAGTACAAACCAGTTCAACTATTTCGATGGTTCGGTTTGGCAAGCAGCCGTAGGTCCTCAAGGCCCTGCGGGTACTGCTGGTGCAGCGGGTGCCCAAGGTCCTACAGGTGCCACTGGCTCGCAAGGTGCACAGGGTCCTCAAGGCCCTGCAGGTGCAGCGGGTGCTGCAGGAGCGCAAGGCCCTACGGGTGCTACTGGCTCGCAAGGTGCACAGGGTATACAAGGTGTTCAGGGTATTCAAGGTATACAAGGCCCTGCTGGTGCGCAAGGTGCTGCTGGTCCTACAGGTGCCACTGGTATGCTATCGGCTGGTACGGCTGCGGGTAATACTACTTATTGGAATGGCAGCACATGGGTACTAAACAGTAGCAACATATATAATAACGGTGGTAATGTGGGTATAGGTATGATCTCAGCCCCAACATATAAGCTACAGGTTTCAGCGGATGGTGCTGCAGATATAGCTATGGATAGGGCATCGGCCAATGCTTCTGGTAACAACTTGTATAGTTTCAAAAGCCGTGGTACTAGGGCTGCTCCTGCGGCACTTGCTTCAGGCGATGATATGTTGCTAGTAAGGGCTTATGGCCATGATGGTACTTCGGATGTAGAAGCTGCGAGGATAACTATAGATGCCGAAACAACACCAACCACTGGTAATGTACCTGGCAGAATACTATTTTACACAAGGGCTGCATCGAACGGTACATTGTCCGAGCGTATGCGCTTAACCTCAAATGGCGATGTAGGTATAGGTGTAACAGCACCAAGTGCAAAACTTGAAGTAGCAGGCGATTTTGAAGTATCGGGTGTAGACTCTAAAGTGAAGTTTGTAACCAAAGAAGCTAACAACGGTTGGACGCTAATTTATATAGATGATTTTGAAAGCAGCACCGATGGATGGAGCATGTATACAAGTGCTACCAGCTCTACTGCTTCTACCGCTTATTTTGATAGGGAGTCGTTTGGTGTAATAGGCTTAAGTACTAACCTAAATAACTATGGTAAAACAAGTAATGCTTACGTGTTCAAAAAGTTGTTTGATATGTCGGGTGTAACTTGGACCGAAGCTATGATAACCTTCGATTATTTATACATCGACTCATGGGATGGAAGGGAAAGAGGATATGCAGGTGTACAAGCTACGCTAACAGGCAACCCTTGTATATTATGGAATGAGAACTATGATAACAACGATGATTTGAATGGTAGGATGAACTACAGTTGGACAGGTACTAACTCAGGATATAACGATTCAGTGAAAAAGGCAACACTTAACGTACGTAACAACGTAATAACTGGGGGGAACTTCTATCTTATCATTGGTTCTACACTAGATGATACAACTACCGATGAATCATTTGGTATAGATAACATAGAAGTATGGGTTAGGTAGCTAGCACTTCTGTTTCCTTTGCTTTATATCTTGTTTCTTTCTGCATAGCTACGGTGCGCTTGCCCCAGTAAATCATAAAGCCTGTTATAGGTAGGCTAGCGCATACTAAGCTTACTATAAAGGCCAATATTTTACCAGGTATACCTAGCACTGCGCCTACATGTATGTCGTAGTTCATATATAGCATCTTCTCGCCTCGGTTTAGTTTGTCGAAGGTCATGCTCTTTACTAGTTTGCCGCTGTATTGGTCGTAGTAGTTAAGCGCGGCGTTGTAATATACCATGCCGTTAAAGCGTATGTAGGTAGTTACGGTGTGTGTGGTATCGGCATAGTCTGCAGGGTGAAAATGTACCGAGTATGCCTGCGGGTGCTGCTTCCATGAATCGCTTACTATATGGTTAAGTAGTTGCGCTTTACTAATCCATACCGTACTAGTATCATACACCGATTTCGGCTCTGTTCTATCGGGCGGTGTTATGCTTTGGCTAGCCGCCACATATACTATGGCCTGCACTGTTTTAAATGCCCATACCAAACCCGTAATGGCTACTATTAAAGCTATGGGCAATACGTATACCGCAGTAGCGCGATGTATGTCGTAATTAATGCGTCGCCACTGTGCTTTCCACTTCACTTTTAGGTGCTCCTTAAATTGCTTCAACTTGCTAGGCCACCATATTACTATACCGCTTATTAGCGATACTACAAATAGTAATACCGCCACACCTACTATTGGTTGACCATAATCGGTATGTAAAAGCAAGCTCCAGTGCAGCATTTTTACTATTTGGAAGAACTCATACTTGTGGTCTATCATACCTGCTACTTGGCCCGTATATGGGTTAATGTACACTACATAGTCATACTCTATCCATTGAAAATAGGTAACAACTGAATCATGGTATTTGCCGGCTATAAATTCCCAGTTGCGGTTAGGCTCTAGGTAAGCCGTACCATCTTCAAGCGGATACTGGGTACCTACATACTTTTGGGCTAGGCTCCATAGCGAATCTATGGGCAAGGTTGCTTGCTTTTCAACTACGTTGTTGAACAATACATCTTTATGCGCTAGGGTAAAAAGCTCATCGCGAAAAACATAGATGCAACCTGTAATACTGATAAGGAATACGATAATACCCGTAATTAGCCCCACCCATAGGTGTATAAACCCGAACCATTTTTTTGCCCTGCTGCGTGCCATATACTATGCTTATAAAAAATGGCCAAGCCCCCCGACCATTTGGAGGGCTTGGCACTAAAAACCTAAATGATTAATACTTGAATATTGATTGTAGTTCAGAACCTTCGATACGTGCACCCCTAGTAGCTGTGCCGCTGTTAGGGTCTACTGCATACACATAAGCTTCGGTACCATTGTTTATAGAAGTATATACTTTACCGTTCTCAACATGGAAAGGGGTTTGGTACTGGCCACCGTGGTTAGGTA
>JAFDYM010000280.1 GCA_018267435.1 Bacteroidota bacterium
AAAGCATACGTTGGCAAATAGCGCAGTGGTTCGAGCTGAGGTGGTGGCAAAACTACCTAGGCAAGAAAAACAAGCAGGAGTACCTTGCTTGGAAGAAGAACTATTGGCTAAATGTATTGGCGCAAGTAAGCGATGTAGTAAACATAAAGCCAACCGATACCATTGCTGACCTTGGCTGCGGTCCTGCAGGTATGTTTATAGCATTGCCTAACAAATTTACAGCAGTTGACCCATTGCTGAATGAATACAAAGAGAAGTTGGCATTCTTCGATACGGCAGATTACCCCAATACTACATTCATCGCATCTCCACTAGAAGAGTATAGTGCAACCCCGCATGATATAGTTAGCTGTATGAACTGCATCAACCATGTGCATGATATTGAAAAGGCTTTTGACGTAGTAGTGCAGAGCATGAAGCCCGATGGCACCTTGCTGCTATCGATAGATGCGCACAACCACAGTTTCTTTAAGCACTTGTTCAGCGCCATACCCGGCGATATACTGCATCCCCATCAATACAACCTTGCTGAGTATGAGGCTTTCTTAAAGCAGCGTGGCTTAGAAATAGTTAAACGTGTTGAGTTGAAGCACGAGTTTATTTTTAATCATTATATTGTAGCAGCCCGCTATAGTATGTAATAACCTAAAAACCAGCATGTGCTATGGTGTGCATTTATTACGTATTGTATAGTTAACCCCTAATAATGTTCGGCACACGGTTCTCATTTCTGGCTTTGTTCTGTATAGGTATGGCAATGCATACGTACGCCCAGTACGAAGGCTTATTGCATAAAGGATATGAAGGCCGTAGGCAGCAGATGTTTGGCTATTACCTTAATGAATTGAAATGGGATGCCGATTCGTTGAAGGCGCTTAAGCTTATTGCCGATGTACATGAAATAGCCGTACGCAATGGAGATAAGGACTTGGATGCAGAATCGGCATTGATGTTGATCAACTTTCAGTGCGACCGTAAGATGCTAAGTGAGAAGATATTGCGTGCACGCATCGACTCGTTTATAGATGTAGCTAAGCAGCGTAATATAAAATGGCTTGAAGCCCGCATGGAAAGCCTTGGCGGCATTTCGGCATTTCGCAAATGGAATAACTATGAGTTGGCTTTTAGGTACTTTACTCAGTTACACCAAATATTGCCCGACTTAACACTAGATGAGTTTCCTGAAAAGCAGATTTGCTACTACCAAATGGGTATATCCTATTATAACTTCAATGATTGGGATAACGCCATTAAGTACATGAAAGAGGGAGTGCCCCTTACCCCTAAATTTAAAAACACGGGCCACCTGCGCTTAATACTTAATACTATAGGCTTAAGTTACCAAACTAAGGGCGAGCTGGATTCAGCAGAACTTTATTTCAAGCAAGCCCTTAATGCTAAAATAGGGGAAGATATAGATAAGCAATGGGAAGGCATAATAAAAGGCAACTTGGGGTATAACGAGTTTCTTAGGCACAATTATGAAAAAGCAAAACCATTGATACAAGCAGATATTGATGATGCTATATACTTTGAGGATTGGGGCTTGGCGGCTGGTGCATTAACCAACATGGCAGCTATATACTTAAACGAGAATGAGCTTGCCAAGGCACAAGCGCACCTAGATACGGCACGCAGTTACATTACGCTAAGCGGTCAATACAAGCGCTTAGCAAAGCTGTTTCCGCTAATGAGCAAGTTGTACTTGGCCAAAGGCGATTATAAATTAGCATCTGTTTATTTCGACTCAACTATTATAGTAAAAGATAGCCTAGCACGCCAAATGAATGTACTACAGATATTGCGGGGTAGGCAGCGCGCCGAAATGGAGGCTAAAGTAGATTTGGAGAATGAGCGCGCTATGAAAACCATGCAACGCAACTTTCTGTTAGGCTTTATAGTATTGCTATTTCCTTTTGCCCTCTACATCTATTTTCAGCAGCGGCGTAAGTTTTTACAACAGCAGAAAATTAAAGACCTTCAGCTTGAAAAGAAACATACCGAGCTTGAATTTGCCACGCAGCAGCTGGATAATTACGCTAGCCGAATAGTAGAAAAGGAAAGGATAGTAAAAGAGCTTGAGGATAAGCTAGACCATGCCGACCATTCGGACTTTTTGGTTCAGCTACAGCAAAGCACCATACTTACCGATGAGGAGTGGGTTAAGTTCAGGCAACTGTTCGAGCAGGTGCATGCGGGCTTTTTAAATAGGCTACAAGAAAAGCTGCCAGGCCTATCGCCTGCCGAAAAAAGGTTCATGGTATTGGCAAAATTGAAGTTCAGCAACCGCGAAATGGCCGCCGCTTTGGGGGTATCGGCCCAGTCTATCCGCGTAACCCGCCACAGACTTTTAAAGAAAATAAACCTGCCTGAAGACAGTTCGCTTGACGAACTGGTAGGCATGATATAACTTACTCCCCCCTCTTTCTATTTCTTTTTACACAAACGAACTTTTTACCGTTTTAGATGTTTTAGTGTAAGAAATGCTGCAAAAGCATATTGTGTAACGCTTTTGTAACGCCCTTTACCCCACTTAGTAATGATAATGTAACGTCAATTACTTGACTTAGGACCTTCTATGTGACCATATTTGCATTATCAAAAAAAAATCCGGTATGGACTTTTTTAGGAAGGCTTTGCCGCTGCTAATCATCATTACTGCCTTTGCCTTGGCGGCAACAGTGGTTTGGTATTGGTTCGAATTCGAGATTAAAAAGCTGTCATAAACTTTTTGCGCCGCAATCTTTTTTTGGAATAGTGCCCAAGTTCCACTAAAAGGTGCGGCGCATTTTTATTCCCAAACCATCTTTGTTTTTATCACCTCGCGGGTATCGCGGCTTATGCCCCACAGCACATCCTTTTCAAAAGTATCCCATGCTATGGCTTGGCCGTTTATGCTAGTGGCTATGGTTTTAGTTAAAACCAATTCGGCACCTTGCTGCGGAAGCTCCAACAAATAAAGCTCCTTATTGTGGTGCGGCGAGCAAAGTATCTTCCCCTCTTTCGTTATTACCCCGCCCGATAGGCTGAATGGTTCAATCTTTTTTATTAGCTCCTGCGGCAGTACCCAGGCTTCCTGTTTCTGCCAATGCTTGTTGAACTTTACCAGTTGCGACCAGCTTACATCTTTGCCGGGCTCCATTTTACCTGGTGTGCCATAGTGCGCAAACATTACGTAATAGCTGCCTTTGAACTTTTCTATCCATGTGCACGAGCCATACTCTATACCAAAACTATGGGTGGCTATATGCTTCATGGTTTTAATGTTCCATACTTCCATGCTGCTCCACATAGGTAGGGCGGGGTAGTTGCTGTGTGCACAGTATAGCTTGTTGCCGCGCAGTATGCCGCTATTAAGGTGTATCAATTTATTGCTGTAGAAAGATGAAACTTCTTTGCCTGTCTTCTTGTCATACTTCACTATACTATCGTTGCTGAATACGATGAAATACTTCTTGTTCGCTACTACCCCTTGCTTGGCCTGTGGTGCAGGGTAGCGCTTTAGTTCTATATTCTGCTGGCTGAAAGAAGTATAGCTAAGTAGTACAACAATAGTAAGTAGCAGTATGTTTTTCATACCGTAAAAGAAATAAAAAAGGAAGCCTTATGCGGGCTTCCTGTTATTGTTTACAATTGCTTAATAGTTTAAGCCTTGCCTGCGCCACCTAGCCTAGCACCTAAGTATGCCATAGGTATATAGGCCAAAGCCAAGTCGGCCATCATAAACCAAATAGGTGCGGGTATCATAAAGCAAGCGGCAATGCCCCCTATTAAAAAGAAAACACCTATACCCAATGCTATGCGCAACTTGTTGCTGGCTGCCAATAGCGTGGCTACCAATGCCCCTACCAATGTACCAAGTGCGTGCGCCAAAAATGGCATTAAAAAATGTATAGGTTGCATTAAAGGTATAGCGGCTTTGATGCCTTTTGGCGTTGTCATGTCAGTACCTGCTGGTGGTGGTATTACTTTGCCACTTATACCTACTATAGCCGAGTTTACCAGGCCACCTATCAATATACCTGCTATAACGGCTAATACGTTTTTTAATCTCGGGTTCATACGCACGGGTTTTGTCCAACAGAAAAATAAGCAAAACATTATCGCTATCAAAAAAAGAAAGGGAAGCCCTCGCAGGCTCCCCCTTCTATAATAACAAAAAGCGCTCTTACACTATTGGGCTATCAGCTTGCCTTTGGCTACAGGGCGGCCTTGGCTGCTTATTTCAAAAACGTAAGTGCCGTTTGTCAAGTCGGCTTTCTGTACAGTAAAGCCGTTAGTGTTGTTTGCGTTTTGTGTGCTTATCAATTTGCCGCTTAGGTCGTACACATTTAGTTGTAGGCTATTGAATGTTTCGCCTTGCACTTCTATGCGTGTGCTGTTTATGAAAGGATTAGGATAAGCATTGATAGTTATTGCTTTCTCGGCATATACATTCTCTATGCCAGTTACAAGCACCTTGCCTATGCGTACAGTAGCCGTGTTGGTTACTACAGGTGGATTAAAGTCGAAGAATATATTCACCTTGTTATTGATTACAGTACCAGTGCTATTGCCAGGCTTTTGCTTTATACGGAACTTAACAAAGCCGTTACTGCCTGCGTAGTTAGCACCGCTATCGGGCAGGTTTATGTTTACGAAAGTGAACTGCAACACATTGTTGCCAAGTAGCTCAACTATATATGGGTGGCTGCTGGCGCCTGCTACTAGTGTAGCTGGGTTCAGGTAGCTTTCCAAGGTATCGGTTATGCGTATTTGGTAGGCAGTATCGTTACCCGTATTTTGAAAGTACAAGGTGTATTCCAAATCTACCGTACTATCTACCAAGTGGTCAGGCCCTGCACCTGTTGGCGTTACTATTTTCTCGTTAGGGTCGTAGCTGTTGCGTATTACACCGCAAGCTTGGTAGGTATAGCCATAATAACCATTGATAGGATACTGTAGGTAGTAGCCCAAGCTTATACCACCGCTTTGGTTAGTACCTGCGCCCTCTATGGCCGCAGTAGCAAACGCTGAGTAAGGGTTAAAGTCGGTCTGCCTTATAGTAGCGCGCCATGTGCTGCCATTGGCTGGCACTCGTATTACATATTCTGAACCTGCTGGCAATGTTATTGGCGTGTTCATCAGTATAACGTTGTCCTCTATTACTATCAAACCTTCAGGGTTAAGCATGTCGCCATTGCCTATGTTCTTCAATGTAAAGCTTACCGTATCAGCACTTGTTTGCTGTACCATCATTTGCAGGTTACTTTCATCCCAACCTTGCGGCACTATCACAACTGT
>JAFDYM010000281.1 GCA_018267435.1 Bacteroidota bacterium
ATCCAATACATACTCTTCTTTTGTTTTAATTCTACTTACAATATCAAAATGCGTGCTAATGCAATTTCTACACACATAATGACATTAGTACTGACGGACTGTCATGCTACATATTTCCCCAAAAGCTCCCAATAAATCTTAAAGACTGTGTAATGTATTCAGATGCAAGTACGTGCAAATACCTATGATAATCAGATGTGTAAATACTAATTCGGGCAGATGGCATAATAATTTCAAACATACCTGCGTTACAAGTATGTAACACGCCTTTAGGCACGATGCAAAAAATTGTAAAACTAAATTGTACGAAACATGGAGACTAATGAAAAGAAGGCAAACAACAAGAAGATTTTCATAGGTGCTATTATAGCCCTGCTACTTCTAAACGGTGTTACAGGTTATCTACTATTCTCAGAGAAAGATCAACGTGTAACAGTAACCTCGCAAAAAACTGCTTTGGAAACAGAGTTCCGCAACTTGAGCGATTCGCTTGACTATAAAGTGGCAGAGCTTGAACAGTTCCGCGGCAAAACAGTGGAGCTTGACAAAGCCATAACTGCACAGCAAGAACAAATACAACTACAGAAAAAAGAAATAAGCGATTTGCTAGCTAAAGGCAAACTTACCCGCAACGAACTTGCAAAAGCACGTAAAATGATAGCTGAATACGAGGCTAACATTGCAGCTATGACCAAGCAAGTAGAAGAACTAACCGCAGAAAATACCACGCTTACCGCAACCAACACACAGTTAAATACAGACTTAACTGCTGAGCGTACTACTACATCAACTTTAACTGAACAGAACAAAGGCTTGGCTAAAAAAGTAGAAGTAGGCTCGCTATTGAAACTGGCTAATGTAGAAGTGGAAGCTATTAAGCGCCGCAACAATGGTAAAGAAGTAGAAGTAGCTAAAGTGAAGGCTGCCGAGAGCTTGAAAATAAGCTTTGAAACGGGCGAAAACAAAGTGGTGGACCCAGGCAATATGAGCCTATATGTACGCGTTATAAACCCGAAAGGCGAAACCATAGCAGTGGCTGACCAAGGCTCGGGCCAAATACAAAGCGCTACCAATAACGAGAGCGTAACTTACAGCAAAAAGGCTGACTTTGACTACAACCAAACCAATAAGAAGGTAGTAGTATACTGGAGCCAGAACATAACAACGCCGGGTACTTACAAAGTAGAAGTTTACCAAAACGGATATGTAGTAGGCCAAGGCGCGGTGAAGCTTGGTTAATTAATTGACGCAACTTTTGAATAAAACTAAGCTTTACAGGCCCCGCTCATACGAGTGGGGCTTTTTTTGTTTAAGCTTAGACAACTACTTGCCTGCCACCATTACACGCTTGGTAGCTTGCTTGCCTTTTAAGTTAAGTTGCAACAAGTAGATACCACTTTGTACGTTGCCTAGCTCAATGCTAGCGCGGTTAGTGGTGCTATTGCTGATAGTGCTGTACACTAGCTGGCCTAGCGCATCGGTTACTTTTATTTCCGCACCTTGCAGTATGCCGTTGTTCAAATACAAATCGAACTTGCCGCTATTAGGGTTAGGCACTATGCTTAGGTTATCGGCGTTAAGTGTCAAATCATCTATACCTGTACCTATATCTACTTTGTGCATACAAGGGCCGCTTACAAGGCCTACTACTTCTTCGTAGTTAGAGTTAAGCGTAGCCACTATTTGATCTATACATACCATAGTATCGGTAAGTGCGCTATAGTACACACGTAAAAAATTAAGTGGAGCGGTTTGCTTATACAAAGAGTTCTCATCGGTAGAAAGGCCTACTACATGCCCCGATGCAGATGAACGTACATCAGGCGTATAATTACCCACCGCTAGGTTCTTAATACTATCTACCACCAAGCCGTGTAGCTTAAACTCATAGCCCAACACCAAGGCACTTGGATTGTATATACTTAGGTCGGCATATTTGTTATCCCAATCTACATTGGCAATGCTAAGCTGTACCGTATCATAAGGGTTGAACAAATTGAAAGGAAACTCGCAGTGCTTATGTGTATTTTGATATTGACCCACATGGTGGTGTGTACTATCGTTATACATTAAGCAGCCATTTAGCCTAGCAGCATCGGTAACTGTTATGCTGTTATCGCCGTTCAAATCCAAGCATGGAAGCACTGCTATGCTTTCATCTTTTATTCCAGCTAGGTAAAGGTTAACATCGGCAGTTTCAGCAGCTAGGTTTACATCCACATCTCCGCGCACGCTACTGCCATTACATACGTTGGCACAGTCAAGCTGCGCATTGCCGAATGTATCATTGGCACAATCAACATATGGTATACAGGTTTGCTGTATGGCAAAATCTTTATAACCATTGTTATTGTAGAACAAGCGGAAACATACTTGGCCCCAGTTGTTGTCGTAGCTCTTTTCGTACCTACCCAGTTTATCGGGCGATTGGTCCCAGTTTACGCGCACCACTAAAGTATACAGGCCCGTATCTATATCGGTTATATCTATCCACTGGCAATCAAGTGCGGCATCGTATATATCGCCACAGCCCGCGGTAATACCCATATTGCTGCAACTAAATTTACCTTGGCCGCCGCCATCGCACTCAAGGTCAAGCACGCAAAAGCCGTTCTTAAAGCCCGACTGCATAGGTTGGTTGCTTGCATCGTACAATAGGTACTCGGCATAACCCGCATAGTGCCAGTGGTTGTGGCATTGGTCGTATATAAACTGGTTGCCCACTGTATCGGGCGCACCTATAAAATAATCTATCTCGCCAACGTTGCGTATGTGTGTACTAAAGCGTATCAGCTCCCTGTTTCCATAACCTGCCAAGCAGCCTTCTGCCACAAAACAATCGCCATTGGCTGCATTCTCGTTATCGCGGTACATACTATTAGCCAGTTCTGGCTCATCTATCACCAAGTCGGGCGCAGGGCACAACGGGTTAGGTGGATATACACAGCTGCTATCAGCAATAGTAGCCAACGGATTGTAATTGCAAGATGTAGGATCGGTACAACCAACAATAGGGCCATTAAATTTTATTTGCCAAGTAATACTTTGGTTGTTGCATGAAGTATTATAATCGCCTATACGTATGTAATAGGTTTGACCAGCTAGTAATGCAGCAGTTATAGCCGACTGGTTGTTTGCACAGGCATCATCGTTATAGAAGGTGGTGCCTTGGTTACCCTCTTGCGGCACTATGCCTACGCAGTGGTCGTATATATACAATTTAGTATCGCAAGTATTGCCAAGCGCACAAGTGCTTACTACGTATAAGCCACTAGTATCAGGCGTAAAAGCATACCAAGTTTCAGGACTAGCAGCAGTAAAAGTATCTACACTAGCTTGTAGCGGGTCGCTACAACTAAAGCCAACTGGGCAGTTGAATGTAGTGGTTTCTCTATAAGTATAGTTGCCACCGCTTGCTACTATGTTACCATTAAGTGTAACTGTATAACTTCCGTTTCCATAACCGCAGCATATACCATCGCCCGCGTTATCGAATATGGTAAACTTAACGCAGCGCGTGCTGGCTATACAGATGTAGCTACCTGTTGAATTGCCAGTATCAATAAGCTGGTTAGTAACTGCATCACGCAAGCTCCAATGTATTTCATTAGGATAGTTATCGGGGGTTATGTTTATACCTATGCCTACTTGGTTTCCACCGCATCCGGCATTTACATAGTTGGCAATAAACAATAGGGGTAGAATGATAGCGTAGAGTTTCTTCATACGTTGCCGGTAGTTAGTACCTAATAAAATTAGTATTTATTGCATAAGCAAGGTGTTAAATGCTATGACCTTGCTCAGTAGTTTGTAAACGAGCTACTTAGCCATCCAAACCTTCATACACTATTTTGCTTGGTGGCGTATAAACAAGGTTTTCCTCTTTGCTATAGTGCTCTTCTATTTCCTCAAGCGTAGCATATAGGTCGCTCAATACATCGCTAGTTACCAAGCGCGAGCGGAAGCCTTTGATGTTAGGCAAGCCAGCAAAGTAAGGGCCATAGTGGCGGCGCATTTCCAAAATACCTAGCTTCTCTCCTTTCCACTCTATACTGCGGGTAAGGTGTGTTTTACAAGCGTCTAGGCGCTCGCTAAGGGTAGCGGCAGGCAAGTGCTCGCCTGTGGCTATATAGTGTTTTATTTCGCGGAATATAAAAGGATTGCCTATAGTAGCGCGGCCTATCATGGCGCCATCGGCACCGTATTTCTTCACTATATCCACTGCTTTCTCTGGGGTATCTATATCGCCATTGCCAAACACGGGTATTTTTAGGCGCGGGTTCTCCTTCACTTTAGTCAACCACTCCCAACGGGCGTGGCCCTTGTACATTTGGTGTTTGGTGCGGCAGTGTATAGATATAGCTTGTATCCCCACATCTTGCAGGCGCTCGGCTATTTCTACAATCTTTATGCTGTTATCATCCCAACCTAAACGGGTTTTAACCGTTACAGGCAGCTTAGTACTTTCAACTATCGCTTTGGTAAGCGCTACCATTTTATCTATATCGCGCAGTATACCGCTACCTGCGTTGCGGCACACCACATTCTTAACAGGGCAGCCGTAGTTTATATCCAATAGTTCGGGCTTGGCAGCCTCTACTATTTCGGCGCTGCGGCGCATAGCATCTTCTTCGCCACCAAATATCTGTATACCTACAGGGCGTTCATCGTCGAATATATCCAGCTTCTTTACGCTCTTATTGGCATCGCGCACTAGGCCGTCAGCACTAATAAACTCGGTGTACAGCATATCGGCACCATACTTTTTGCACAAGTGGCGGAACGGAGGATCGCTCACGTCTTCCATAGGTGCCAATAGCAATGGTAGCTCAGGTAATTCAATATGCCCTATCTTAATCATAAGCCGCAAAAATACGGAAAGTATCGCTAATGAACACAGTTGCTTGGCCGTGACCTTGCTCATTAGAGGATGGCTGTAATAAATACAAAACTCATCACTGTTCCCTTCTCTTTAAAAAGAGAAGGGAACAGTTCAATGCTTATGCACAAAAATCAGCCCCTCTATTAATTATAAGAGAGCGGTTTGGGGGTGAGTTTAATAACCTACCAAGGTTAGATAAACACTGTTTTACTTTACCAATAACCAAAAGCACAACATGAACGCAAAATTGAAGGAAATGCAAACCCGCATGGAAACAGAGCACAAGGCATTGTTCAAGCATTTGCACAACTACCCCGATGATTTGCTGAACAAAAAACCAGCGCCCGATGCATGGAGCGTAGTACAGGTACTAAAGCACCTAATAACAGCCGATGGATATAGCTTGGATTACCTACGTAAAAAGGTACTTAGCAAAGAAGCGGTAAAAAATGAAGGATTGACAGGTTTATATAAATCGCTATTATTGAAAGTTATCTTTCTTACTCCTTTAAAGTTTAAGGCGCCAAAGGTGGTAGACCCCGATGCTGAGTTTACAACACTAAAGGAACTGGAAGAAAAATGGACCGAAATACGCCTGGGCATAAACGAAGCTACCAAGCAAATGACGGACAAACAGTTAAGCCAAGGCTATTGGAAACATGCCCGCGCAGGCAAAATGAACATCTATCAAATGTTCGACTTTCTACACATACACTTTACCCGCCACAAAAAGCAGATAGAGCGCACGCTAAAGGCTGTGAAGTAATACTAGCCACAAAGGCGCAAAGACACAAAGTAAATACAACAAGAAGTTTAATACAGAGGCACAGAATACATAGAGAAAAATAAGAGAACAATGTAAAACACAACCATTGCATATTTCTCCGTGTGACCCTTCGTTATCTCTGTGCCTCTGCGTTTATCAATTTCTATTATTAATCTACCCATTCAAAGTTTTCGTGCTTAGGGGCAGCTTCTGTCATGGCTATTACCACCTCTGGCGGCTTGGTAAGTTTGCGTAGGTGCGTATCTATCCATGCACCGTCTACGGTTATTACAGCAGCTACAGTACCATCGGCCTTTATAATTTCGTGCACAAAACTAAATCGGCTATAGTCGCGCTTCACCTTTAGTAGTTTTAGGTTGATACTTAAGTCATCACCATAATGAATCTCACGTTTAAACACTGCCTCCTCGCGGAATAGCACGGGGCCGAAATGCTCTTTTATCATCAGCTTTGGTGTTACACCATTACTGCTTATAAACTCGGTACGGATGTTGGCTGCGTAATCGTAATATGCCGAGTGGCGCACATGGAAATTAGGATCTAAGTCGGCCCAACGTAATTGTATCGGGCGTTTGTACTCATTCATATATTCAGTTGTTATTTTTCTTCTTCAAGGCGCTTTTTGTCGCGCTCTATCAGGCCTTCCGCCAATTCGCTTAAAAGGGGTATAAGCTGCTTGGTCTTCTTCTCGCCAATTATCTCGGCAAAGTCGTCAACCAGTACCATGCCGCAGCTATTAAAGTATTGCAGAAAGTCGGCGCCTTGGTTGTTTACAGATATTACCTTCGCTCGGCTATCCTTAGGGTCTGGGTTCACATCTATAAACCCAAATTTTTCAAGCTGCATTACCATTTTGCTCATGGCTTGCTTGCTTACACGGGCACGCCTTGCAAGTTCGTTGTTGTTTACACTATCGGTACCCACTATACTTATAAGGCGAAGGTGGTCGGGCTGTAAGTTCTCCCAACCATCTGCTTTCCACCTTACCGATGCCCACTCGTGTACATAGCGGTATATAATGTAAATAAGGCGACCTGGATTGGCTTTACGCTTATCCATCCAGTCTTCAAGTTGCTTTGTTCTTTTCTTATCTAACATAACGTTTCACTCCACTTTTTCTTCGGTTCGTAGTGCAAATGTAAGCATTAAAAAATAAATAGTCAACCCTATTGACAAATTAGTCAACTTGGTTTACTTTCGCATCGTCAATCATAAAACATGGAAAACAGCGACGACAAAAAAATGACCCCAAAAACAATTATTACCCGTGTAGTATTGGTACTGCTACTATGCGTAGCGGCCTTCTTCGGCTTTAAGAAGATAAACTACGAAATGCACCACGAAACTACCGACAACGCACAGGTAGAGGCACGCCTAGTGCCGATACTGCCGCGCGTAGCCGGCTATATTAAAACCTTGAACGTAGAAGACTACAGCACTGTAAAAAAGGATTCGCTACTGGCTGAAATAGACGATAACGAATTGCAGTTGCAGTTGATAGAGATGGAAGCTGACTTAGCGCAGGCACAAACCGACATTGAGAACGCTCGCGCTTCGGTTATAAATGCACAATCGAGTGTAGAGTCGGCTAAGGCAAATCTTGAGGTAGTGCAAGCCCGCCGCGACAAGGCACAGAAAGACTATCAGCGCGACCAAAACCTATTGAACGATGCTGCCATAACCCAAAAGCAGGCGGACGATAGCAAGGCCAACTACGATGTAAACAACAAGCAGTACGATGCTACCAAAAACGATATAAACGTAGCGCAAACCCGTGTAAGCGTTCTACAGGCACAGCTAAAAAAAGCGGAAGCACAGATAGCGGTGAAGAAAGCACGTATAGACCAACAGAAGCTAAAGCTGAGCTATACTAAGATATATGCTACCAGCAGCGGTAAAATAGGCAAGCGCAATATAGATGAAGGCCAGTTTGTACAAGCTGGAGCACCTTTGTTTACCATAGTTAACGATGGCGACTTTTGGGTAGTGGCC
>JAFDYM010000282.1 GCA_018267435.1 Bacteroidota bacterium
ATTCGAAGAAGCCAGTCTTGAGGTGCTGTAGCGAGTTGACGGCAAAGTTCCTGAAGCCCGTGCCTACCGCTTCTACCATGTTGCCCAGAAACTCTATCGGGTGGGCTATGATGTCTTCCACAACGTGCGATACGCGGCTGAACGTACCCAGCAGCATGTCTTTCATCTGCAGTATTACCTTGATGACGCCGCCCACATAGTCCAGTGCCATGCCCAGCAGCCCCATGCTCTGGCTCCTGATGGTGTCGAACTTCTCCTGTAGGCCGCCTACCGTATTTACGTAGGCGTCGGTAAGTGCCGTTATAAGCCCCTGCTGTTTGTCTTCTACCTGTTTTTCAAGGTCTTCGTATTTGCCGTTTATCTCTTTGTAGGCATCGCCCGCTATCTTTTTGGTTTCGGCAGGTTGGGCTTTCCAGTAGTCATCCAGTTGTTTCTTGCCTTTCTCTACCTCGGCGCTGGCCTTGTTCAGCCCAGTCTCCACTATCTGGGCCACGCGGTCTATCACCGGCTCCATGGTTTTGATGAAGCGCTGTTTCTCGTGCCCTACTCGAACCTAGTGGCTGAAATATAGCCCAGGCTTAATATTAAGATTTGTCAGAAGTTTTGAGTGAATTATTTGTGAAGCAGTTTAGCCGAATGTATGAGCTGTGGTCTTTGATAAACGTTTCAAACAGTTTGATACAATTAAAATCACTTTAAACCAAGTATAAACGTTTTAAACGCTTTTAAATCATAAAGTGTATCATTTACATGGCCATACATTTTACATTATGTAAACTAAAATTGATATCCTACTTTCGTTTCAGAAAACCAAAACAACGACTATAGATAAAACAAAGGGCTAACGAACATATTGAGCTAATAGCATTATTGTATTTCTCTCACCAAGACGAAACCGCGAATTTCATGGGACGGGGAGAAGATGCAGGAATGCCCCTTTCGGGGTGCTTCCTCATTATTCTTATCCGTCCCGGTGCTTCGCGGTACCTGTCTTGGTTGAGATAGTGAGTTCAGGCACCCTCTGTTTTTTGTGTGTATTCAATCACAAAAAACCATAAACAATGTTCAAACCAAGATTACCCCTGTTCCTGCTGGCAATCATCTTCTGCCAACAGGCCTTCTCCCAGATCAGCGCCACACCCTCCCTCGGATGGGGCACCTTTGTACAAGGGATGACGGATGTCGACAATATCATCACGGTTCCCGATGACAGTTATGACGAAGTATACATCGTGTTCAGCGGCGACAACACTTACGATTCAGTTCCTGCAACATTCAATGGCAATGACTGGGAACTATCCTACGATATGGGAAATTTGCACGATGAAACCGTATCAGTTTCGCTATATGCCTTTGACCAAGCCGGCCAAGAAATAGATAGTGCGCCGGACTATGACGAACTATTACTCTTGCCCGCGCCTGCATGGCTCGGGAATACCTTCAACGGCAGCTTGGAGGTCACAGATTTGGACGACGGCAACAATACCATATCCTTCGATGCGGAACTGCCGCTCAAATCAGTATTTAACGACCAAATCCCTGGCGATATAAAGGGACTTGGCGGCAAGGCGCTGGACATATCTGCAATATTGCACTTTTCAGGTATTTACACCATTGCTGACCATAGTACAGAATGCACTGAAGACCTAAGCTTGACGATAGCTTTGGGCTTTGTAACAGGCACCGAAGAGTTCCAACTGCCGATCAGCTCCGCTATCAGTATGGACGACGACTTCAACCCTATCCTTACCATCACCGAGATCAAGGACTTCGGCGAGTTCAGCAGGAGCCTGCCCATCTCCAAGATACCTATCACTCCGCCAGTATGTTTGAGCATAGATGCCAACTTCTCCGTTACCCCGAAAATAAAGGGGCAGATCGTATTGGGCATTGATGAAAATGGGGATTGGGGCTTTGTCGCCAACAACGGGGAGGCAACCTCTTTGCTTGGTAAAGTAAGTGCCAAGGCATCCATCAGCGGTTCCGTACAGGCTTTGTGCGGCATCAAAAGGAGCAGTATCGCCAAAGGCTCTATCGGGCTGGAAGTCAATATCGGAGGAGGAGCATCGTATACGGACGAGGATGGCCTGTCACCTGTGTTTGGTGGCGACTTCAGGGTATACGGCAGCCTATCGTTTCCTTGGCCTTTCAAAAAGTATAGTATCCATGAGGCATCGCTGTATGGCCCTGAAAGCTTCGGCGATACGACAGGACTCAGCTTCAAGGTAGCCTCGAGTCAGGACGAGTTCTTCGGTTCATGGTCCAGTACGAGCCGCAGTGTGGAAACAGACACGATACCCGATGCATGGCCTTTCGGCACACTATCAGCACGCGATTCCGGCCTGATAGTAGCTTGGATAGATGATGTCAATGTAGGTAGCGGCAGCGCGAAAGTGGGGCTGTCTTACTATGACAGTGATAACAATACCTTCAATACCCCTGTAGCCATAGATGAGAACAGCTATGGTATACACAACCTGTCGGTTGCATTGTTGCCAAATGGGCATACTGCATTGACTTGGACACAGTCAAGGTACAGCAACTCCGAAATAGAAAACGGCAGCCTGACTATGG
>JAFDYM010000283.1 GCA_018267435.1 Bacteroidota bacterium
AAGGGCGACAAATTCGAGGTAAAGGGATTTGAAGAAGCCAAAGCGAAAAAGTAAGCACTATGACCGAAGAAGAGAAGCAAGAAATTCTGCAAGGTTATAAATGGATAAAGGTGAAGCGCTATGAAATGGATGAAAGCCTAAGTTGGGAAGAGCGATATAAACAACTAGAGGCGCACCACGAAAAAGAAACAACGTTCTTGATAGAAAAGATTAGAGAGATAGTAAGAGAAAACAATCATCAATAACCAATCATAAATCATCAACCCTAATATGGCACAAATAGCAAAAGTACACGCAAGGCAAGTTCTTGATTCGCGCGGTAACCCAACGGTAGAAGTAGATGTAATAACCAGCAACGGCAGCCTAGGCCGCGCTATAGTACCTAGCGGTGCCAGCACGGGCAAGCACGAGGCGGTAGAGCTACGCGATGGCGATAAAAAGAAATACTTGGGCAAAGGTACTTTGAAGGCAGTGGCCAACATAAACACCAAAATGGCGAAGGAGCTGGAAGGCTTGAACGTGTTTGAGCAAAACGCCATTGACCATATAATGAACCTAATGGACGGCACCAAAAACAAAGGCAAGCTAGGTGCCAACGCCATACTAGGTGTAAGCATGGCAGTAGCCAAGGCCGCAGCCGAGGAACTAGGTATGCCGCTATACCGCTACGTAGGCGGTGTAAACGCCAACACTTTGCCAGTGCCGTTAATGAATATATTGAACGGTGGTGCACATGCCGATAACAAAATAGACTTTCAGGAGTTTATGATAGTACCTACCGGTGCCGATACCTTTAGCGAGGCATTGCGCATGGGTGTAGAGGTGTTCCACAACCTAAAGAGTGTACTAAAGAAGAAAGGTTATAGCACTAACGTAGGCGACGAAGGCGGTTTTGCACCGGAGATAGGTAGCAACGAAGAAGCGATAGAAACCGTACTTGCAGCTATAGAGGCAGCAGGTTACAAACCGGGCAAAGACATATACATAGCTATGGATGCAGCCAGCACCGAGTTCTACGATGAGAAGGCAAAGGTGTACCACTTCCACAAAAGCAGTGGCAAGAAGCTAAAGAGCGACGAGATGGTTGACTACTGGGCTACTTGGTGCAAAAAATACCCTATCGTTTCGATAGAAGACGGTATGGCTGAAGATGACTGGAAAGGCTGGAAGCTAATGACCGAAAAGCTTGGCGATAAGATACAGTTAGTAGGCGATGATTTGTTTGTAACAAACGTTGACCGCCTACAACGCGGTATAGATGAAAACACTGCCAACAGTATATTGGTAAAGGTAAACCAGATAGGTTCGTTAACTGAAACCATCAACGCTGTAAGCCTAGCGCAACGCAATGGTTATACCTCGGTAATGAGTCACCGCAGCGGTGAGACTGAAGATGTAACCATAGCTGACCTTGCTGTGGCATTGAACTGCGGCCAAATAAAAACAGGCTCGGCATCGCGTACCGATAGGATAGCAAAGTACAACCAGCTACTACGCATAGAGGAAGAACTAGGCCCTATGGCTATATACCCAGGCAAGCAGTTTAAATACAAGCGCTAATATTCGCTAGTATTTAGGCGATAGATATTAGATAGAAAGGCACGGCATAAGCTGTGCCTTTTTGTTTTGAGTGCTAGGGGTAAACAACATCACCAACCATCGGGCTCTCAAAAAATAGCTACTTTAGTCCATTATGTTCACCCTGCTGCTTACAGCGCTATACTTCTTATTGTTCAACTACCTTATCTATCGCTTTCCGCTGTTGCAGTTGCGCGGGTTTAAGGCATGGGTAAGCTGTGCGTTGTTCAACATTAAGTTCGCGGCAGGCTTGTTGATATGGGCTATCTACACCTTCTACTATACCGATAAGGCTACTAGCGACGTACACAAATTCTACACCGATGCAGAGGTAATATATAGCGCGCTGCCGCATAACCCTAGTGCTTACGCCACGCTTATGACCAGCGCGGGTAATGATGCCACTGCTCCCTACACTGCGCAAATGAAAAACTGGGAGCGCAACTTTGATGAAGCGCCCATTAACGAGAACCGAACGGTGATAAGGTTGAACGCTTTGCTAATGCTGTTCAGCTTCAATACCTACTTTATACATATCCTCGCCATGTGCTTTATATCGCTATTGGGCTGGGTGCTGTTGTTCAACGGCATGTATCAATATATTAACCGTCCGCCTACGGTACTAGCGTTGCTTCCTCTCCTATTGCCTTCCATTTTATTTTGGGCATCGGGAGTATTGAAGGAACCGATATTGGTATTAGGATTGGGCCTATTTGTATATGGCTTACTAAGCCCACGCTTATGGTTGCGGGTTGCTTGTTGCGTGTTAGGCATAGCGCTGCTTTTAGCCATTAAGTTTTATGTATTGGTTTGTGTATTGCATGCGGCATTTGCGTTTGTATTGCTACCTAAAACAACAGATACAGTGAAGGTTAGTGCTAAGTACTTGGTGCTATATGTAGCACTGGCTTTCGCTGCCTTCAACGTGCAGCACATTGTACCGCGCATCAATGCCATGCAGATGCTGGCCAACAAACAGCACCATTCAGTAAAAGAAGCTATCTATTTCAACGCCGCAAGCCGTATCGATATTCCGCAGGTAGATGCCAATGCATTCAGCATTATCAAAGCTGCGCCTATTGCTATATGGAACACCTTGATGCGCCCCTATATATGGGAGGGCCGCAACCCTATGATGCTCGCCAGCGCCTTGGAGAACCTCATGCTCATAGGCATTATATTGCTATCGCTGCTATACTTTAAATGGCAGCCTGCGCATCTCAATTTAATGCTGTGTCTGCTGCTAGCCTCGCTTAGCTACTTTGTAGTTATTGGTCTGTGCACGCCTGTGCTAGGCAACTTGGTTAGGTACAAGGCACCTTTGCTGCCCCTGTTTCTGTATGCCTTTATAATAATGGCAGATGAAGAAAGGCTTGCCAACACTTGGCAAGTGCTTAGGCGCATCAATACTTTTTGCTGCGGAAAATAACGAAGAGCATACGTATGCCTAGCACATTGGCTAGTATAAAGCCAAGCGCGCCAGGTATAGATATATGGTCGTACAGTGGAGGAAAACGTACTGCTATAAGTATAGCCGAAGCCATAAGTATAGAACCTATAATAAAGCCCCCTGTGATGCGGTTACTGGCAAGGTCTATTTTGTGCGTTACTTCATCAAGCCCCTCGTGCTGTATAGCTACTTTCAGTTCGCCCTTCTTTACCTTACCTATTATATCGCGTATATCGCGCGGCAGGCTTTCAAGCAGCGAAATGGAATCGCGCGCCGAGCCTATCAAACGCTTGAGTATAGCCATAGGGCTATACTCACTTTGCAGTGTTTTGGTAATATGTGGTGTAAGCTCTTCAATTATATTCAGCTTAGGTGCCATGCGGTGGCCTACACCTTCTATAGTTACCAAGCACTTTGATAGCAAGAAGTAGTCGGGCGGCATTTTAATAGTATATCTATTTACCAGCTCCAACAGCTTATTGAACAGCTCTGTCATGTTTACCTTTTCGGCAGGTAGGGCATGGTAATCGTTTATCAAATCTTCTACCTCATAGTCGAAGCTTTTATTGCCTTCAAACTGCTGGCTAAGGGCTATGTTCTTCAGGCCCCATATCAATAGCTTAGAGTCTTTAGAGGTAACGCCATACACTATATCGGCAAAGAATTCAATATCGCTCTTCAGCACCGTGCCCATCATACCAAAGTCGATAAAACAAACCTTGTTGCCGGGCATGGCAAACAGGTTGCCCGGGTGTGGGTCGGCATGGAAAAAGCCGTGTTCGAAAATCTGCTGAAACAAGGCATACATACCGTTGCGGGCAAGCTCGTAAGGGTCGGTACCCAAGCGCGCCAAGCCTTCGTTATCATAAGGGTTTACCCCATCTATAAACTCCATAGTAAGCAGCCTGCGCGTGGTGTACTGCGGGTAATACTTTGGCACATATACGGTGGTACTCTCGGCAAAGTTGGTAGCAAAGCGCTGTAGGTTATA
>JAFDYM010000284.1 GCA_018267435.1 Bacteroidota bacterium
AATATGCAAGCAGAGGTAGATGTAAACGAGAATGACGTATTGCGCATTACGCTTGGCGACACTGCCGAGATAGAAGTAGATGCTTACATCAAAAAGAAATTCAAAGGTGTGGTAACGCAGATAAGCTACTCAGCTACCAATAGCCTACAAACTATCACTACAAGCCAAGCCACCAACTTCACCGTAAAGATGAAGATATTGAAAGAGAGCTACGCCGACTTGATTAACCCTGCCATTGGACGCAAGTATCCATTCCGCCCGGGCATGTCGGCTACGGTAGATATTAAAACAGAAGAACGCAAAGGAATATTGACAGTACCTATACAATCGGTGACTACACGCGAGGAAAAAGATATAACTGGCAAGGATGAAGACTTTGCTAAAACCGATAAGGGTAAAAAAGAAGAGGCTAGCATAAACAAAAACTTGAAAGAAGTAGTGTTTGTAGTGCAGGGCGATAGCGTAAGCGCAGTAGAGGTGCAAACAGGCATACAAGATGCCAACTACATAGAAATAACAGGAGGCCTTAAAGAAGGTGTACAGGTAGTAAAAGCTCCTTTCAAGCTAATATCGAAAACCCTAAAAGGCGGCGACAAGGTACAAGTGGTGGACGAGAAGGATTTGTATAAAGATGAGAAGGGCGGAGAGTAATTCTTCCAACACATAAAATAAAAAAGCGCCCTGCATCAATCAGATACAGGGCGCTTTTATTTTGTATTACTCAGCTCTAACCTAGTCTATAATCATACAAGCGCCTACGGTTACGTTGGTGGCTTCATCTATCAATATAAAGCTGCCTGTTTCGCGGTTCTTGGTATATGCATCATAGCATAGCGGCGCAGTAGTACGCAGCTTTATTCGACCCACATCGTTGGTGCCTATGCTAGGGTTTTCGGTTATGCGGTGCTGCGTGTTTATGTCAAGCTTATACTTTATTTCTTTCACCACTGCGCGAACATCTTTGGTAGTATGCTTTAGTGCATACTTGCCATTTAGTTGCAGCGGCTTATCTCCCATCCAGCATATCATGGCTTCTATATCCTGGCCTTGGCGCGGCGTGTTGCCTTCGCGCACTAGCATATCACCACGGCTTATATCTATATCATCGTTTAGCTGTATGGTTACCGACATTGGCGCAAATGCCTCGTCTAGTTGCTTGCCATCAAGCTCCACGCTTTTAATAGTGCTTGTAAAGCCTGAAGGCAATACCACCACCTTGTCGCCTGGGCGTACTACACCACTAGCCAAGCGGCCTGCATAGCCACGGTAGTCGTGAAAATCATCGCTATAGGGGCGCACCACATACTGCACAGGGAAGCGCATATCGATATGGTTGATGTCGCTGCCTATGTGTATATTCTCTAACAAATACATCAATGTAACGCCTTCGTACCAAGGTGTATTTTCTGAGCGGTGTACCACGTTATCGCCTGCTAATGCCGAAATAGGAATAAAGTGGATATCCTTTGTTTTTAAGCGCGTAGCAAACTCGCGGTACTCTTCCACTATCTTGTCGTACACTTCTTTGCTGTAGTCAACCAAGTCCATTTTGTTGATACAAAGTGCTATGTGCGGTATGCCTAGCAAAGATGCTATGATAGAGTGGCGGCGCGTTTGCTCCACTATACCCTGCCTAGCATCTACCAATATTATAGCCAAGTTAGCCGTACTGGCACCAGTAACCATGTTGCGGGTATACTGTATGTGGCCGGGGGTATCGGCAATAATAAACTTGCGCTTAGGTGTGCTGAAGTAGCGGTAGGCTACATCTATAGTTATACCCTGCTCGCGCTCGGCACGTAGGCCATCGGTAAGCAATGCCAGGTTCACCGTAGTTTCGCCACGGCGCTCGCTGGTAGCCTTTATGTTCTCGTATTGGTCTTCAAATATCGATTTGCTATCGTATAGCAAGCGGCCTATCAAGGTGCTTTTACCATCATCTACACTACCTGCGGTAGTGAAACGCAATAGCTCCATGTTCAAATAACTTTTGCTATCGAAAGGTGTTATTGCTTCTGCTTTTATATTATCACTCATTGTGTTCTTTCAATTATCAAATTACCTAATTGTCAATTTGTCTTTTTTCTATTTAGAAGTATCCTTCCTTCTTGCGGTCTTCCATACTGCTTTCGCTGCGCTTGTCATCGGCGCGGCCACCACGCTCGGTAGTGCGCGTAGCTGCTACTTCGCTTATTATATCATCAAGCGTAGCGGCAGTACTGAACGATGAACCCGTAGAGGTAATATCGCCAATAGTACGGAAACGCACTACACGTTCTTCAGTTACTTCATTTGGCTTCATAGGTATGTATTGGCTCTCTGCTAGCCATACACCATCGCGTTCAAACACCTTGCGCTTGTGGCTAAAGTATAGGCTTGGCATTTCTATGCCTTCCATAGCTAGGTATTGCCATACGTCAAGTTCCGTCCAATTACTTATAGGGAATATGCGGAAGTTCTCGCCTTGGTGCATACGGCCGTTGAACAAGTTCCACAGTTCGGGGCGCTGGTTTTTAGGATCCCATTGGCCAAACTCATCGCGGTGGCTAAAGAAACGCTCTTTGGCACGTGCCTTCTCTTCATCGCGCCTTGCGCCACCTATACAAGCATCGAATTTATGTTTCTCTATGGTGCTAAGCAGCGTAGTAGTTTGTAGGCGTATGCGCGATGCATTAAAGCCCTTCTCCTCTGCTACATCGCCATTGTCAATCGACTCCTGCACCGAGCCTACTATCAACTTGGCACCTAGCTTAGCCACTAGGTTATCGCGGTAGGTTATGGTCTCTTCAAAGTTGTGACCAGTATCTATGTGTACCAATGGAAAAGGTATAGCAGCTGGGTAGAATGCCTTCTTGGCCAAGTATGTTACCAGTATCGAATCTTTACCACCGCTGAACAATATAGCGGGGTTTTGAAACTGCGCCGCCACCTCGCGCAAAATGAAAATCGATTCTGCCTCTAGCGCCTTTAAGTGATTAATGTTATATGCCATGTTGGTTTATATCTCGTTGTTATATTATCCAGTTGTCGTCGCGCTTTTTCGCGCCTTCGTACTTTACCTGTGGTAGCACTTGTTGCAGTACTTCCTGCATGCTTTCGTATATGCTCCTGCCCTCTGTCTTCACATCTATATCGGGGTTAACCGGTATATCGAAGGGTGCATTTATACCTGTAAAGTCTTTTATCTCTCCGCGGCGTGCTTTGGCGTATAGGCCTTTCACATCGCGGCGCTCACATTCCTCAATACTGGTATTTACATACACTTCTATCATGTTCTGCTTGCCTATAATATTCCGTGCCAAGCTTCTCAACTCCTCGGTAGGACTAACAAAACAGCATATAGTTACCACCCCCGCATCAAAAAGTATTTTAGCTACTTCTGCCACACGGCGTATGTTTTCGCGGCGGTCTTCTTCGCTAAAGCGCAAGTTATTATTTATGCCGGTGCGTACATTGTCGCCAT
>JAFDYM010000285.1 GCA_018267435.1 Bacteroidota bacterium
ACTACTATAAGGCTATAGAGCTTGCAAAAACAGATGGTAATACCTATGAAGAAGGAGCAACTTATGGTCTGCTGGCTCAAATGTACATTGATATGGATAAGGTGGACGAGGCTGTACAGTGCTTTGAAAAGGCTAAGGTACTATTGGAAAGCAGCAACCGTACTACTAACAGCATGGCTATAGTAAAGTACCTACACCAGTTATATAAAAGGCAGGGCAATGCGGATAAAGCTTATGATGCCTTGCTTAGTTATACCGATATGCGCTTTAAGCTGCAGAATGAAGTGCGCATAAAAGAAGTGGTGGCATTGCAAGAAAAGTATGAGGCAGGTAAGCGCGAAGCCGAGCTGCAACATATAAAATTGCAACAAGCAGAAAGCGAACTAAAGGCGTTAAAGGCGCAAATGAACCCGCACTTTGTTTTCAATGCATTGAACTCTATTCAGGAGGTTTTCTTTTTGGGCGATAAGCGGCTAGCCAATAAGCATCTTGCACGTTTTAGTACGCTTATACGCAACATACTACAGCTAAGTGGGCAAGCAAGTGTACTGCTGCACGAGGAGCTTAATATGTTGCAGGAATATTTATCGTTAGAGGCACTGCGGTTTGGCGATAGCTTTAAATATACTATAGATATAGATGATGCCGTTGATGTATACAATTTAGACGTGCCACCTATGATAGTTCAACCTTTTGTAGAGAATGCCATTAAGCATGGATTGATGCACAAAGAGGGGGAGCAGGTGCTGCAACTGAATGTACAGTACAATGAGGTCAGCAATACATTACGCATATGTGTGGCCGATAATGGCGTAGGCCGTAAAGCAAGTGCCGATATTAACCAGTATAGGCAAGGGCACCAGTCGTTTGCCACAACTGCATTGCAGAAAAGGTTTGAATACTTGAATATGAACTCTAACTTACAATATGGTTTTGAGTATGTTGATTTGTACGATGCTGAACAGAACGCAATAGGTACAGAGGTGCATATAAGCATACCGGTTAAAAATTAACTTTGTAAGTATGGAAAAACCTATTTTAAAGGCCATAATAGTAGATGACGAGCAGAAGGCGCGTAATGTGTTACATATGCTGTTGCACGAAAACTGTCCACAGGTAGAAATATTGCAACAATGCAGCAATATACCCGAGGCCGTAGCCGCTATAAATAAGCTGTCGCCCGACGTAGTTTTTTTAGATGTGGATATGCCGGGTTATAGTGGTTTGCAGATCCTCGACTTCTTTAACGAAGTTAACTTCAAGATAATTTTCGTATCAGCTTTCAGCGAATATGCTTTGCACGCCTTTAGGATAAGTGCAGTAGATTTTCTGCTTAAGCCTATAGACATAGACCATTTGGTTGAAGCCGTGGAAAAGGTAGGCCATGTTAAGGCGACGGAAACTTATAATAAGCAGTTAGGCTTAATCCGCGATTCGTACAACAGAAAGCCCCTGAGCCATGTAGCAGTTTCTACTGCCGATACAATTGAGTTTATAAAGATTGATGATATAATGCTGCTACGTGCCGATAGGGCATATACACATATAGTATTATCTAACGGTACCACTATAATAGCCAGTAAATACATGAAGGAGTTTGAGGATATGCTAGCGGGCAATGGCAATTTTTTCCGTAGCCATAGGTCGTATATAGTGAACTTAAAAATGGTATTACGATATAATAAGGCTGAAGGTGGAAGCATTGAAATGCAGAACGGTAATGAGGTTCCGCTTTCTAAAGATTTGAAGGAGGAATTTGTGAGCAGATTTCAATAACTATTAGTTTAATAGTAGTTAAGAAATTGATATATTGCTGAAACAATTTTTGAAGCACAAACCTAAACACACACTATGGAAGTAATTTCTACAAACAACGAGGGAGAAGACGAAAACAAGAACAACGAAAACAGGAATGATAATAACGGCATTAATGCCAATGAGCCTGTATATGACTTTAGCAAGGAGCAAGGGGGCTATTATAATCAAGGCGAAATACCTATAAATGTATTTGAAGCCAAGATGCACGGCGATGGCTGGCAATATTTTAGTATATTAATAGTTAACTGGGTACTTACTGTACTTAGCTTAGGCTTTTACTACCCATGGGCACGCGCTAAAACACTTAGGTATATATATGGCGAAACCGAGTTTGGCGGTAGCAGGTTTACCTTTCATGGTACGGGTAAGGAAATGTTCAAAGGCTTTATAAAAGCAATAGCTCTATTGGCAGGTATAGCTTTGCTGGGTAATTTGGGGCGTATTACAGGTAGCCTTACTTTGGCAGTTGTAGGCGGCTTGCTTTATTTTTTTGGTATCATGCTTATTATTCCATTGGCCTTACATGGTGGTATGCGCTACCGTATGAGCCGCACTAGCTGGCGTGGCATCCACTTTGGCTATAGGGGCAAGTTAGGCGAACTGTTCGGTATATGCGTTAAGGGCTTTTTATTATCGGTATTTACATTAGGTATTTATAGCAGTTGGTTTGCTGTAGATCTGCGAAGGTACATGCATAGTAACATGCGCTTAGGCAACTGCCATTTGGACTTTGAAGGACAAGGTGGTTCTTTATTTTGGATCAATTTGAAAGGTGTACTTCTGTTCTACCCTACGTTAGGTATTTACACGTTTTGGTACATCAAAAACTTGAATAACTACTATATAAACAATACTGTACTCTATCAAGACGGTCGTAAATCGCAGTTTAATTCAAGCCTTACAGTAGGTAATGTTTTTGAGGTTACTATAGTCAACTTCTTCCTTACCATAGTAACGTTCGGTTTATACATGCCTTGGGCTATGCTACGCGAAATGCGTATGGTGATAGATAATGTGCAGCTTGAAGGGCAGTTTGTGCCAGAGGCCGTAGTGCAAACTGAAGAAAACTATGCAGATGCTACTGGCGAAGACTTGTTGGATATGCTTGATATAGGCTTAGATTTCTAATAATGTATAAATTTGCGTTTGAAATGGATATTGCCTAGGGGCGGTATCCATTTCCTTTTTATAGGTATTATATTAGCATTGATATTAATTACGCAATATGGTTTTTGAAGGCAAATATTTTGATGGGAAATCAGCAGTTGGCTATCCAGCGCGTGTTGAGGTGAATAGCTTAACTATTGAGATTATATATACCAATGCCATAGGGCCACAGCACATAAGCTGGGTGCCCGATAAAATTTATCCCAATGATTTTACAGGCCGAGGTACTGTATATCTTAAGTATGGAGATTACCCCCACCAATATCTAGAGGTTGATAATCCAGAATTCGAACACCAGTTAAAGGAAGCTTTTCCTAAAGCTAAGTTTCACCATACTGCTTATAACCGAATTTTTAGTGCAGGTGCAAAGGGTATAATCGCTATTGCCGTTGGCTTTGTGGCAATTTTATTGTTGGGCTATTTCTATGCTTTGCCTGCCTTTGCCGAAAGTGTAGCTGCTACAGTTCCTATTAGTTGGGAAGAAGAGTTTGGCGATGCTGCCTATGACCAAATGATGGCTATGGAAACCATAGATGATAAGAACAGCAAGCTAGCCAATGAGTTTTTTAAGGAGATGGGTTATAAAAGCGACTATAATGTAAACATAACCGTAACTAAAAATGCCGTGGTAAATGCTTATGCCTTGCCAGGCGGAAAGATTGTGGTGTATGAAGGTATACTACGTAGTATGGATAGCCCTGAGGAGTTTGCTGCCTTGCTATCGCACGAGTATTCGCACGTGGCACTAAGGCATAGTACCAAGAATATATTTCGCAGTTTGAGTAGCTACATGTTGTTTTCGTTAGTGATAGGCGATGCTGGGGGGATAGTAGCGGTAATAGTGCAAAATGCCGATCAGCTTAAGCAGCTAGGTTATAGCCGTAGCTTGGAGGAAGAAGCGGACCGCAATGGACTAAAGCTGATGAAGGAAAAACAAATAGACCCGAACGGTATGGAGAACCTGCTGAAAACACTGAAGAAGGAAGAGGGTGAAGGTGGTGTGCCTGAAAGTATGGAGTTTTTAAGCAGCCACCCGCTTACCAAGCAGCGTATGGAATACATACAAAAAGAGATAGACAAGGAAGACTACAACGTAAAGGCTAACCAGCGCTTAGCCGACCTATGGCAACAAATGAAAATAAATGTAGGCAACGAGGTAGATGAAGAATAAGATGAAGCAGATAGCCCTAAGCGTATGCTTACTATGCATGATAGTTATAGGCTGTAGCAATATAAATGCCGATGAACCTAAGCACGATACAGCAGGCTTAGCCGAGCGGGTAAACATTGCCAGCTTGGATATAGATACCAGTGTTGCGCCAGCTTGGTATGTATATAAGCGAGGCAATGCTAGTGACCGCATACCTGGGCCAAGCGACTACTACATAGTAGCGGCTATTAAGCTAAAAAGCGTAGATGTAACAAAGTATACCGAGATTGAGGTAATGCATGTAGTACTGCCCAAGCGCTCGGACTATTACCCAATATGGATGCCTGAGAGTATAAAGAATTACAACGCCGTAGTACTAGGTAAAAAGCCTGTGATATATGATGCAAAGCCTTTTGGTAAATCGTCTTTTATGAACGGCTTCTTTTTTATAACCGATGATAAGTATATGTATATAATACTAAGTACTAGTTAGTGTATGTTAGTGTTAGTAGTCATAGGTATAGCTACACTGTTAGCCTTGGTTAGTTACGGCTTGTATAGGCTTAATTATAAGATAGGATACGTAGTAGGCTTTATGAGTGTGCTGTTTACCTTAATGATGGTTAATGCGCTGTACCAAGCAGAGGTACATGGCCCTGAATGCGATTGGCTGTTTAATTGCGATAGTGCCATGGCTGTTAAGGTAGATTCGATAGTGATAATACCTGATTACAACCGCAATGCAAGAACCTGCCTTAGCGATAGCCTTGCTATAAATAAAACGATGCATGATATATGCAGTGCCCAGCATGAACGTATAATAAGCAGGTATGGCACATTGATACGGTATACCATGATATTATATTACGACGGCAATAAATTGCCTTTAAAACTTACTAAAGATACTGGAGATGTGGGCATTCAAATAACTTATAGTGCAGGTGGTACCGAACTGATGCGCTTAAGAACAATGGATTTATACTTTGTGCTGAATGATGGAACGCTGATTACCCAGTAAAAATTCATAGAGGGCTAATCAACTTTGAGAAATTAAGCTTGTAATATAGCCTGTGTTTATTTTATTTGTAAAAAGTACTATGGTTAAGTTAAGTGTATTGTTGGGTAGCGTGGTTATGTTTAGTCTCACATCGTTAACCAACTGCGGAGGCGCTAAGCAGCAGGTGCATACACCTAGTAACTTTGCCGAGCGCTGTAGGTTGCTTGCCTTGCAAGATGGTGAGCCAGGTCAGCACTATGCTATGTATAGAGATGAAAGTGATATGAATAGCGTGCAGCTACACTACCTAGGCAATGTGCAAACCAAAGGCGATAGCATAATAAAGTTGATTGCGCAGGTGCGGAAATTCGGCATGGCAAAGGAGAGCCTAAGAACTACAGCTACCTTACACCTTTACAACGCGCAAAACAACCCCATAGGTTATTACAAGCTAGGCGGTAGCACTGATGTGCCAAGGCGCTTGGCTGGTAAGAGCGTGATATTCGACTACACCAACGGCGCCTGCAACCAAACCACGCCTATAAGCTTTGCCGATAGTATACCTAGCACCCTATACATAGGCTGCGCCAAGCAGGGCGATGACCTATGGAAACTAAAAAGGAATGGGATAGAAGATGAGTAAGTTAAATTGGCCATACTTTATTTGATATGTTACAATACGTAGAGTTTGTTTTTACTGATGCTACCAACGAAGTGCAAGCTGAACTTCGTGCTATGGCTTTTATTTACCTACAGTTACTAAGAGGCATAAAGGAATTGCCACATACCCAAATTAAAGTCTATGTGCGACACTCTGAAGAAGAAGGGGACATAACAAGTACTCCCTTACAGCTTAGCAAAAGTATAATTGTGCTTTACGCAAATTGCAACACAAATAAGTACGTAGTTTTAAGTAAAGAAGAGAAAGTAAGTGTGCAGTTGGATATAATGCACAAAGCAATGTGTTACTTATTTGCGTTGCATAACATTAGTAATAGAGAAATTGTAGAATTGAAAGCTCAACTACAGGAGTATGGTTTGGTACGGGATATTACTCTGTTAAGCAAAGTCTATAAGGACAAAAGTTTAACCCTTGTAACCCAAGTTGATTTTGACAGTTTTACTTATATCCTCAAGTATAGCGTAGCTGGTATCGATAGAGATATTCAATTGTTCAAAGGTCATACCGCATATTTGTTCTATTATAAAACGTTATTCAACAACCTAGTGATAAAGCATAATAAAGTTATAGTGCGTAGTCGAAAAGCTGCTATTCAATTCGTGCATGAGATAGGTAGCGAAACATTCAATGTAGTATCGGCAGATAATATGCGGCCGATATTGGATTACTATAGTTATGATTCTGAAGATGGGATTAATAGGTACATGGCTTACGATATTTAAATGGTACACTTTTATAGCTGCCTAGCCAAAACCTCTCTAACATGGCTAACAAATTAAGGGCAGTAGTGATAGATGACGATGATGATGATTTGGGTTTCATAATGGAAACCTTGCAAAACACCTTCGCTTTCGAGATAAATGGGTTTACGAATAGCGTAGAGGCGCTTGAGTATATTCTTACCCATGCGGTGAACATAGACGTGGTAATAACCGACCTAAAGATGCCAATGCTATCGGGCTTCGAGGTAATGGAGCGCATGAGGGAAAACCCCGCCAGCGCTAACCTGGATGTAATTGTACTTTCTACCAGCAACAACCCCGAAGACATAGCACGCGCCAAACAGTTGGGCGCAGTGCAGTTTATAAGCAAGCCGCACAGCTACAGCGGCTATATAGAAATAATACAGGCTATTATGAAGTTGGTGCAAAAAGAAGGTGCTTAATGCTTTAATAGTTTTTTGCCAGTAGCTACTATGCGCAGTGCAGTACGTTTTTTCGAAATCAACCTTTCTTTTTGATACGTATCAGTATAATCTTTGTTATATATGCTAAATATGTCGTTTTTAGATACAAAACCAATTACTGCATTGTCATCTTTGTTTACTACTGGCAGTATATCTTGCTTTGTTTTGGTAATAAAGTGCGCTGCTACCTGTAAATTGTTTTCATCGAAAACGGAATAAACTTTCCTTATTTCTATTTCGCTTATCTGCTTGTTGTTGTCATTATAATGTTCCATTAGCACGTTTCGTGTTATAGAACCAAGCAGGCTGTTGTTGTCTTGGTCAACTATGAATAATGTATCGTGCGTATAATTTAAGCCTTCTTTTGATGCAAGCCATTCTTTTACATCCGATATAGTATCCTTTTCATTTATCAGTTTCGGCTCATCTGGTGTACCTGCTTCAATCATTACTGTTCGTACCTGCACCATTTGAAGCATGTTCGGTACATAGCTATCGGGCGCTATTATTCCCCTTCGGCTTATCTTCTCGGTCATAATGGTAGTGCGCATAAACAGGAAGGAAATGATGTACGATGCGGTGCATCCTGCTAGCAGGGGCAATAGGGTGTTTTCTTGCCCTGTAGCCTCCATTGCAAATACTATAGATGTAAGCAAGGCCCTTGATGCTCCTGCAAACAGTGCGGCCATGCCAACCAATGCAGCTAATGGTATGCTGATATGAGATTGTGGTATGTAATGGGCTATACCCAAACCTAACAAACAACCAATGGCACTGCCAATGGTAAGTAGTGGTGCTAACGTTCCGCCGGAAGTACCACTACCTAATGCGATAGACCACGACATAAACTTCCAGAAACAAAGCGATATCAATGCTGCTATGGCTAATTTGCCCGATAGGGCATGGGTTATGTTTTCGTAACCTACACCTAGTGTTTCGGGATAGAAGTAACCAACAACACCGACCGCTACGCCCCCTATAGCAGGCCACCACATCCAATGTATGGGCAGTTTTTCGAAACCATCTTCAAGTAGGTAGATTGCCTTGGTTGCTATTATTGAAAAGAAACCTATAATCAATCCGATACAGGCATATGTTATTATTGCGTTCTTATCGGCTATACCTACGGCTGGCATCGGAAACGTAGGGCCCGTTTCAAAGAACAGGTAATGCATACATGCGCCCGTAACACATGAAACCACAACAGGTACAAAGCTTTTGGGCGAAAATTCGAAAAGCAGTAGTTCAATTGCCAATAATATAGCTGCGAAAGGGGTGCCGAATATGGCCGTCATACCCGCAGTGGCACCCGCAGCCAAAAGTATTTTTCTTTCATGCACTGTTATGCGCAGGGTCTGGCCGCAAAAAGATCCTAACGCGCCGCCAGTGGCAATAATGGGGCCCTCTGCTCCAAAGGGGCCACCTGTACCTATAGATATAGCTGCCGAAAGGGGTTTAAGAAAGGTAATGTGCGGCGGTATTTTACTGTCGTCGTTTAGTATTTTTTCCATAGCCTCGGGTATTCCGTGGCCTCTTATTGCTTTAGATCCATATTTAGCCATAAGTCCCACAACCAGTCCACCTACTATTGGTAACAATATTACCCAGGCACCTAGCTTGTGCTCTGTAATGGCGGTGGTTTCTATCGAAAATTTTCCAAAGAAAGAAAGGTTTGTAACAAAGTTGATGAGGAACAGTAGTAGCTTGGCAATACCGCTAACTACTAAAGCGTTGAAAAGGGCAAGCGAAGCAATATACATGGTCCGTTTCATGGAAACATGCTCGCTATGGTGGTTGGGTATGCTTTCTATTGCATCTTCAATGTTTAGAGATATGGGGATGCTGCCCTTTTCTAGTAGGTTGGATTTTTTCAAAACAAATGGGGGTTAATGTGAAGTGAATAATCCTAATAGGGGCGCAAATGTAGTACAGCATGAACGGTATCTTTATTATATCCTGTTAAAAATATAGTAGTAGAGATAAGTATTGGTGCCACAGAAGGATTGTAGAGCGGTTACCTTAATCCAAAAATGGCGTTGTTTCTTTAAATTTTGCCCTTAGCTGTTGGTGGTATAGCAAGTATCCGCCTACTGCACCTACTATGCTACCCAAGGTAATATCGTATAACCTAGTTGTAATGATGGAATGCTCGTTCAGCGTAAGGCCGCTGGCAGTTTCTGCCAATAGCAATGCCATAGGGGTAATAAATACCAATGCTAAGGCATAGTTACGCGCTACAAATAGCTCGGCAAAAAACTGTAGTACAGGTATGGTAATGCAAAGTGCCAAAGGCGTGGTTTCTATAAGTAGCAATAGATACGTTAGCCCCAAGCCTACCGTAGTGCCCAATATGCGTTGAAAGCCGCGCTGATACACATGCTGAGTGTTTACCCCACGCATTACTGCCATACAGCTTACGGGTACCCAATATGGTTTCTCTAGTTTAAGTATATAAGCCAATACTAACGATACGGCTACAAATATGCCTACCAATAGCCCTTCTAATACTACTGAGTGGTAGTCGGGTTTCTCTTCGGTAGTTATGGCTATGGGCCTTCCCCTTGTGGCTATGCTGTATATCAAGGCTACCAAGCAAGCTAAGGTAGTGCCAGCGCCTAGAAACATAAGTACGGGTAAGGTTTGAGTATACTGCTGCGCACTGTACGATGCTACCGAAGTAAGTAATATAAAAAATGTACTACCCGGCGATTTAAAGTTGAAGTACAAGCAAATGGAATGGACTATAAATGCAAACGTGCTGATAGATATTATTCGGGTCAGTTCGTTCTGGCTAAAGAGCAGGCCCACGGCAAACGACGCCACAAAACCAAATGAGCTTAGCAGCATTACCAGCATACGGTAGCGCCAGTCTGCCGTAGGCATATACAGTATTACCAAGCCACCAAGGCATACCATTATACTATAGGTAAGCTGGTTGAAATAAAGCCCAATGGAAAGGGGTACGGCCATGCAAACAAAGGCAAGCAAGGCTATATGCCAAAGCCTATCTGTTTGCTGTAAAGTAAATAGTGCCTTAACTTCTGATACGAACCACTGCTTGATGCCAAGTATAAACTGCATAGTTATAAAAGCTATAAAATTACGCGCCAAGCAAATAAATTGCATTGTGTAAGCTGTTTTTTCAGCATTTATAACACTATAGTTCTGCTAGCTTTCTTAGGCGCAGCTTCTCGTATATGGCAATGTTCATGCCCAACAGTACCAGTGCATAGGCAAAGTCCTCGATAGGTATAGTGCCTATGCGTATGCCGCAGTTTTGAGTGTTGTTGTACACCACCACAGGCAAGTAGGTAAGCAGCCCGTTAACCACAAGCATGGGCAGTAAACTAAGCATAAATGTGATGCTGAAAAGGTTGAGCAATGCTGGGGGAAATATGCTGGGCAGAACCAGCAATGTAAGCCCGCCTGTAAGCAACACGCTATAAGTATATGCTAAGTGGGTAGCAAAAAAGGAACCCACAAGCATTATACCGCCTACTATGTAAAACAGATATTTTGAGGCTAAGAGGTTAATGGGTTTGGGGAAGAAATACTTGAGCGATTCATGAATGAACGTACAAGAGTATGGTACTGTAATAAAGAACAATACTTCTTCAATAGGCAGGTTGAATAAGTAAATGCTTGTAATATATTGATGGTTGAAACCCCAAATACCGTTTAGGGTAAAAAAGTAATCCCAAACCAGAAAGCATATAGCAACGAATATGTTTGCCGGAAAGTAATAGCGCCACTGCTTTACAAAATGTATACGCTTATCGAACGATGCTATAAGCGGCACCAGTATGGTAAATAAGTCGATAAGTAAATAGGTGTATTTCATTAAGCCGCAGGCAATGTAAATTGTTGCTGTATCAATGTTTCGGCAAGCATGTATATTTTTTGTGCATCGGGTACGCGTATGCGTGCCTCTTTGATGCGCGCAGCCGGTGTATGCTTTATTTTTCTAAATAACTGCAGGTAGTATTTGTACGCCAGCAGTACGCCGCCGCGCGCCCCTATGGGTAGCAGCATTATACCTTTGTAAGCATCGTTAAAATCTTGCTCTATTTCACTTTCTATTTTGCATTTTGCTTCGGCAGCAAAGTTTTCAAAGTCTATACCCGGGAAGTATACCCTGCCCCGCTCTTGGTAGTCGCTTTTCATATCGCGCAGAAAATTTACCTTTTGAAAGGCTGCCCCCAATGCACGTGCAGGCTTTTTAAGCGATTCGTACAGCTCTTCATTGCCATTGGCAAACACTTTCAAGCACATTAAGCCTACCACCTCTGCCGAACCATAAATGTACTCATTGTAGTCATGCTCGGCATAAGCAGTTTCATATAAGTCCATTTCCATGCTTTTAAAGAAAGCCTCAATTAACTCAAGCGGAATGGAATAGTCATTTACCGCTTTCTGAAATGAAAACAGTATGGGGTTCAACGATATTTTTTGCTCGATGGCATTAAAGGTGTCTCGCTTAAAATCGGCTATTAGTTGTGCCTTGTTATACCCATGAAAAGTATCTACTATTTCATCGGCTAGGCGTACCATGCCATATATGCCATAAATAGCTGCGTGGTACTTGTTATGCAATGTTTTAATGCCCAACGAGAATGAGGTGCTGTAATTGTTAGTTACTAGCTTGCTGCAAGTGGCAGATGTGTTTACAAACAGGTTGAACATAGATGGTTTTTATAGCTGGTTTTTACTAATTCTTTTGGCTATTTCGGCTGCTGCAATACGGCCCGATATTATAGCTGGCGGCATACCTGGCCCAGGTACTGTTAGCTGCCCTACATAAAAAAGGTTTTTCACCTTTGCCGAAATCATTTTCGGTTTAAGTATGGCAGTTTGGGCCAGGGTATTTGCTAGGCCATAGGCATTGCCTTTGTAGGAATTGTAATCTCTTTCAAAGTCGCTTACGCAGTAGCTTCTTTTTACAACAATATTGTTGCGGATATGTTCGCCCGTTTTAGCTTCTAGGCGTGTTATCATTTTATTAAAATAATCTTCGCGTATTTGTTCGCTATCGGGTAGCCCTGGTGCCAATGGCATAAGCAGAAACAGGTTCTCCATACCCTGCGGTGCTACAGTAGCATCGGTTATAGATGGCACACAGGCATAGAACAATGGGTTGCTTGGCCAGCGGGGAGTGTCGTATATCTCGTTGGCGTGCTGTTCAAAGTCCGCATCGAAGAATAGGTTATGGTGCAAAAGGTTCGGTAGCCGCTTGTTTATACCTATGTAATAAAGTAACGACGAAGGCGACATAGTGCGTTTGTTCCAGTATTGTTCGCTATACTGCCTGTAAGGTTTATCAAGCAGTTGCTGCTCGGTATGGTGGTAGTCGCTACCCGCCACTACTATATCTGCAGGGTATGTGCCTAAGTTTGTATGTACTAGTTTGGCTAGGCCTTTACCATCTACTTCTATCCGTTTTACTTCACAGTTCAGTATAAGCTTTACACCTTGCTGCTTAGCAATGGTTACAAACGCCTCGGCTATTTTATGCATACCGCCCATAGGGTACCAAGTGCCAAGCACAAGGTCGGCATAGTTCATCATGCTATACATAGCAGGGGTGTTGCTAGGGGTAGAACCCAAGAACAATACTGGAAACTCAAGAAGGCTAACTAATGCAGGGTTCTTGAATTTTTCCCTCACCTCGGAACGTATAGAGCTGAACAGCTTTAGCTTAAACGCCTGTACCAGCAAATTCAAATCGAGGAACTCGGTAACAGAATCAGATACACGGAAAACGAAATCGCTCATTGCTGTTTCGTATTTGTATCGCGCATCGGCTAAAAACTCTTCCAGCTTTTCGCCGCTTCCCTGTTCATTTTTTTCAAAAAGCGCTATAAGTTCAGTATAGCTGGCTGGTACATCTATATCCTGGTTTGGGTAGAATATTTTGTAAGATGGGTCAAGCCTTTGTAACTGGTAAAAGTTGCTGGCTGTATTGCCAAACAGGTTATAGTATTGTTCAAACACCTCCGGCATCCAATACCAGCTAGGCCCCATATCGAAGGTAAAGCCGTTTTGCTGCCAAGTACGTGCCCTGCCACCTGCTTGGCTGTTCTTTTCAAGCAAGGTAACGTTGTGGCCCTGTTGTGCCAAAAGTGCTGCAGCGCTTAAGCCTGCAAAGCCGCTACCTATTACTACTGCATTTTTTTTAGTGCCCATAGGTATAGCTATTGCGCTTTGCTTTTAGGTGTGTCGAAGTATTTGGGGTGTACCCATAACATGCCGTAGCTTACGGCAGCATCCTTGCTCACATCGGCATGGTGTGCCTTGTGCGCGCGCCTAAGGGCAGTAACGTAGCGGTTGCTTAGTTTTGTAAATACCCGTATGCGCTGGTGTATAATAATATCGTGTACTACTAAATAGGTGAAACCGTATACGGCAATACCGGCACCCAGGTAAAACCAATAGTTGAAACCCATGCGGGCACCTTGTAGAATAAGAAGGATGGCAGGCAGTGCAAAAATGACGAAGTACCAGTCATTCTTCTCAAAGAAACCTTTCGACTTTTGATGATGAGATTTGTGCAGCGACCACAGAAAGCCGTGCATTACATACTTGTGCATAACATGCGCCATAGCTTCCATGCCAAAAAAGCCAAGCAGCAACATTGCAATATTTATAGCCATGAGCTACATAACATATTTGCAGGGCAAAATGTTCGCTATTGCTATTAGTTCTATTATACAAAACTAAAAAGGCAGCTTGCGCCGCCCTTTCAATTATTAACCCTTTTATAAAAACTAATCTTACTCTGCTTTTTTATCGGCCTTGCCCCAGCGCTTGTTGCAGCGTTCGGCAAAGTCGGCTTTAAAATTGGTGCGTTCTTCGTCGCTCATGCTTTCCCATTTTGCCTTCCATATACGGCGCTGGCCTATAGGTTCTGTTTTTACGCGTATACCGCTAAACAGTATCTTGCTCAGTATAACTAGTCCCATCGCCATCTTAAAGTCGATGGTAGGCAACTTAAATAGTATTGGCATCAGCCAGTTCCACAGTTCCATAGTTACGTAGCCGAATAATATGAAGGCGACTACGAAAAGAAGGAACAAGCCAATAATTTTAAATACCTGGTTCATACGCACGTTTTAAGTTTAAAATAAATCGGCATACAGGTTCTGTAGCCTTTCGCGCAAATACAATACCGCGTAGCGCTTGCGCGATAGCAATGTATTTACGTTTGCACCTGTTAGCTCGGCTATTTCTTGGTAGCTTTTGTCTTCCAGTTCGTGCATTATAAATACTTCGCGCTGCTCCTTAGGTAGTTCATCTAGTGCCTGTACTAGGTCTTGCATTATGGCCTCGCGCATCATTTCCGTCTCAGGGCTATTAGTGCCCGAAGGTAGAAAGTCGCTGATGTCCATACGATCGCCGTCATCGCCTGCGCGTATGGCAAAGTGGTCTTCAAGCGAGTCTGGCTTCTTTTTGCGGTAGCGGTCGGTTATTTTGTTTCGCGCTACGGTAAATAGCCAGCTGGCCATCTGCTCTACGGGCTTCATTAGCCTGTAGGTGTTTACCAGTTCATAAAATACATCTTGTAGTACATCCTCTGCATCTTCCTGTGTAGGTACACGCTTACGTATAAAGTCGAGTAGGCGCTTGCGTTCTTTCACAATTACCTGCTTTATAGACTCGTTCTGCGTGTCGGACATTGAAAGGGGAATAGATAAATTAACCATGGGTGCTTAGTGCCTTTGTAAAAATATTGACGCGGACACCTTGCGTAAATTGTAAAGCGATGCTAAATTATTATTTGTTAACTAATTCTTGCTCGTTTCTATAAATTGGGAATATGTAAAAGGCTAATTGTTTACTTATAAGCCTATATATGGGCCGTATAAAGGATAGTTGCATCGTAAATGATTGATTTAAAAATAGTACGATTAGCTTGGAAGTGTGGATGAACATTTATTAACTTCCGCTAACGGATTTGGAGGAGGCATTTGATAACCCACTAATTGATTGAAGGAAGCCTATGGCAAAGCTTTACAACACACCTGGCGTTGCTTTTACGGATAAACCGGAACAGTACCGCGAAACCTTGGCCCAGAACGAAATGAACCCCCTACGCTCGGTTTACCGCAGTTTGGTAAACATGGGGGCGGCTAGCTGCACCACCGCCAAGGAAAAAAAGCACACAACGATTACCAATTTTATAGCTATCAACTCTTTTATTGGTTCGTTGGTATACCTTGTAATAGCTATTATATGGGATAACTGGTTCTACTTTGGCTCGGTAGCCATACTTACGGTAGCCAGTATGGCCACTATATTGCTCAACAGTTTTAACTACAACATATCGGCGCGCATACTGTACATAATAGGCATAAACGTGGCAGTATTTTTCAATACCCTGTTTTCGGGTGGCGAAACCGGGGCCGATAGCTTTCTTATTTTGGCAGTTGTGTTGCCCTTTATAGTATTTGATATAAAGAAGCCTGCTTATATAGTATTAGGGGTGCTACTGCCAATGTTCTTGCTATATACTTATAGCTCGGTGGCGCCTTACTTTATACAGTATAATTTCAATGCAGAGCAGCAACTGTTGCTTAAGCGTATCAACATTTTATTTGAGGTGGGCCTGCTGCTATCGGCAGTTTACCAGTTTTTGCAGTACAATAGCGAAATAGAGGAGGAGCTGGAGTCATCAAATGCAGCTATGATGATGCAAACAAACGAACTAAAGCGAAGCAACGGCGACCTTGAACAGTTTGCCTATATTATATCGCACGACTTAAAAACGCCGGTGCGCAACATAAGCAGTTTTATGAACCTGCTGGTAACCAAGCATGGAAGCAGCTTAAACCCCGAGGCTAAAGAGTTTGTAACCTATAGCCATAGCGGTGCCAAGCGCCTTGAAAGGTTGATAGATGATGTATTGGCATATTGCCGTATAGGTACCAACCTTAGCAAGCCTATACCGGTAAACATGAACGACGTGGTAAATACCTTAAAGTTTGAACTGCGTGAAAAGACTACTGCTGCCAATGCCAATATTGTTATAGCTAAAGAGCTGCCTATAGTAAATAACGTACACGCCTCATTGATGTACCATATACTGCAGAATCTTATCAATAACGGTTTAAAGTTTAATGCTACCGAGGAGCCAGAGATAACTATAAACTGGACAAACTCATTGAACCACTACACCTTCTCGGTAAGCGATAATGGTATAGGTATAAGCAAAGAGTACAGCACTACTATATTCCAGATGTTTAAGCGCTTACATAACGAGCACGAGTACGACGGTACAGGTATAGGTTTGGCTATATGCAAAAAGATAGTTGAATACTATAATGGCGAGATATGGTTTGAAAGCGAAACAGGAAAAGGTACTACTTTCTACTTTAGCATACGTAAGTTTTAGTACTGTCAATACTGATAAGGCATTAATTAAGGCTGCTGGGTATTAATATCCAGCAGCCTTAATTGCTTCATGTATATATCACAAAGCCAATAAGTTATAGCTTGGTTTTTACAGGTGGTTTCAGTCCTATATCCGTATATGGCAGCAAACTTTTTTACTATTTCTTCAAATAATTTGAAACAAAAGATTTGTGCGTGCCGTAAACGAAGGCATAAAAACAAACAAATCATGAGAAGGAATCTACAACACATTTTATTCGCTTGTATGATAGCATTTGGCGGAACCGCAACAGCACAAATAAGCGAAGGTTTTGAACCATCGGGCCAAGGCTCGCTTTCAGTTCGCGATGAACTAATAATGAATAACTGGCTATTGCCTGATATGGATGTAAACGCAGAAGGTGCAATGCCTATAAGCGGTGCTACCAGCATGTGCTCAGGCCCAAGCTATAAGCCAGATCAAAACACAGGTCTTGTTACACCTTTCCTTAGCTTCGGCGGTAGCGAAACGGTATCATTCCAATACAGTTTACACCGTATATTCAGCAACACCGAAAGAAGGTGGTTCCTAATATACCTAGGTAGCGAAAACAGCGAAGGATTTTTGATAGATAGCGTTGAAGTATCATCAAGTACATCTATACTTAACTACAGCAAGCAAATAACAGGTTATACAGGAAACTATGTGGTATATGTAAACCTTAAAGGTGACGGTGGCAACTCTAAGTTTATAATAGATGACTTAAGCTGCACAGCTGCAAATGCAAACATAAACCACCCAGCTAGCCTAGTAATAAACGGCATGGTAGTAGGCGGCGGCAACCTAAGCGATAACCCAATCAACCCAATGGCTAACGCTAACATCAATGGTCCATCGATAGGTTTAACTGTAGCTGAGCACGGTTTCTACCGTACCGATAACCCAGAGAACGGCGCAGTAAGCAATGAAGTATCATTGTACCCTAACCCAGCTAACAACCAAGTTAACCTTAAGTTTAGCAGCGCTAGCGAGCAATACGGCCAGGTAGAAGTATACAACATAAACGGCAGCAAAATAATGAGCTTGCCAGCTAACATAAGCACAGGTGTAAACACCATAAACATAAATACCGCCGACCTTACTGCAGGCAACTACTTTGTAAGCCTAGTAACTAACGAAGGCACTACTAACAAACGATTTACAAGGATTCAATAAGAGTCTTTACAAATAATAAGATCCTTCGAATAAAGGGCGGGAACGAAAATGGAGTTTCCCTGCCCTTTTTCGCTTTTATATAGAAGTAAAGTAAGAGAAGATTGTAGCTGCAATACGCTAAATGTAACTAGCCAAAGATGCTAATGGAGAGGGTGCTTGGGAGGGCACCATTTGAAAGCGGGCGGCCCATCGGAGAGAGGGCCGCTTTTTTTATTTTTAGAGGGCTAGCATTTTGGGCGGTACTGTAGCTACTTATGTGGTTAGTGTGCCTGCCATGCGCCCACAGTCTGTGGGCATTTTACCCATAAGGGCGTTGGCTGAAGCACAACAGCAAAGAATTATTACTAACTAATGGGCAATGGTAGTATGTAAAAGAAGGTATATACGCAAGAAAGCGCATCAACGAGTAAGCCTCATTAATACGTCAACACATTCATACTTTCGTACGAAAGGAAAAATAAAACGGGAGCCAAACAGTTCCGTTATAACACTTCCATAAGGCTTGCGCCTTACAGTCAATCCACAACCTTCCACCTTTAGCGAGGCTTAGGAGGGCAGAGTTCACCGCTCACGGGCT
>JAFDYM010000286.1 GCA_018267435.1 Bacteroidota bacterium
AAAACCTGTGGTAACCGATAGCACCAGCATAACTACAGGGGGCCTAACAGGCAGTAGGGTAGAAGTGTACGGCAAAATGAACGACGAGGCCATATACTTTACCGAGGTACTGCTAGAAGGCAAAGGCAAGCTGTATCACTACAGCATTTGGACCCGCAACGAGAAGCGTAAGCTGGATTACAAGAACGACATCAACAAAATTGTTACCTCGTTTAAGGTATTATAGGCAATCGAATTGTCATAATTCTGTCATTTTCTTGTTTGTTGTTGTATATCAATAAGCGGTAACGGTTTCGTAACATATTTTTACGGCTCATAAATTTCACAAATACCAAAAGCACTTTAATGAAAACAAAATTTACCCTACTTGTTGTTCTTGTGGCAACTTTCTTTGGCGTTCGCGCTCAGCAGTTGCCAAACTTTACTTTCGAAAACTGGACTGACTCAACTGCACCTGATGGTTGGAGCACTTTCGATAAGTTGTATAACCCAATGTTCCAAACCGTACTAGGTTTGGCTAGCAAAGATGCTACCGTGCGCGTACCACAGTTGGGCAACTACTCGCTTCGTCTTAAAACTGATAGCGTATTTGTACAAGGCCAATTCTACAGGGTTATGCCTGGTATAGCAGCTGTGGGCAATGCAGCAGTTGTAGGCCAATTACCTACCTTTTATGGTCTGCCTTTTAACCACAGGCCCGATACATTGTTGCTAGCTTACCGCTATGTAACACCAAGTGGTATTGATACTGCTACACTTACTATCGGTTTCCGCTCAGGCGGTTCATACCTTTTTCAAGGTTCATTAATATTGGATACCACTAGCCAGTTTGCATTTGTTACTGTGCCTCTAGGTCAAGCCGTATATGGTGCTACTGCAGTGCCCGATACTTTGATGTTGCAGTTTGCATCTAGCAACCGTGCGCCTAAAGATGGTTCTCAGTTGAACATCGATTTCGTAGGCTTTGTATATGCTAGCGCTACAGGTATAGTTACTACTACCGATCCTACTACTTTCTGCGAAGGCGAATCGGCTACACTTACTGCTGCTATTACCAACGGCAACCCAGCTGTAACTTACCAGTGGTTGAAAGATGGTGCACCTATAGCTAACGCTAATGCACTTACCTACACTGCTACCGAAGCTGGCAGCTATGCTATAGAAGTAAGCAACGGCGATGCAGTTGATACATCTTCAGCACTTGCACTTATCACACAAACTTGTACTGGTATAGAGGCTGTAAACGCTGCTACTGTTAGCGTGTTCCCTAACCCAGTAGCTACTACACTTAACGTAACTGCTACCGAAAACCTAGTAGGCCTTGAATTAAACCTAGTAGATGTAAACGGTCGCACGGTACTTACCCAAGCGCTTAACGGTACTGCTAACGCTATAAGCGTAGGCGACCTAGCTAAAGGTACTTACATATACACTATAGGCAACGCTGCCAACGGGGTACTAGTAAGGAACACTATACAGATACAGAAGTAATAGCTACCTAGCTTGACAATACAAAACTGCCCCTTGTGCTATATGTGCAAGGGGCGGTTTTTTTTGGGGCTTGTATTGTTTGGCGCGGTACTGTTGCGCCTTGCAAATACTGTTGGCTGCCACGCGCGAACAGCCTGTGGGCAATTTATACATGGATAAATACAGTTTCACGCAGAGGGCGCAAAGTGAAGACGCCGAGAACAGCAAAGTATAAATACAAGTTTATAATAGGATTGCGCTAAGCTTCATTGCCATGCTTTAGCTGACGGTTTGGAAATGATACACCTATTTGGACTTTATTGGCTAAAACCAATGGCAATTTAGGCGCGTATCTCCGAGACGCAAAGTATTGCGTCTCTACAGGGTTTGGGAATTTATATTTTCATTATCCGCGTTAATCCGTGTTATCAGTGTCATCCGCGTTCAAATGTATTTTAGGCAGATTTCAAGTGCCACTCAAGCAATCTGTACACAGGGTTGCGGTCTACTATACCTAGTTGGCAGCTGTAGTCCATGGCTACGCGCTGTAATACATCTTTGTAGAAGAAAGCAATAGAGCCTACAAAATGTACGGGGTACTGCACATAGTTTTGGTAGCAGCACACATGGTGTTTGAAGAACTCGTTGAAGCCCTCTTTCGCTATGCCTTCCATAAATGCTACATCGTGGCTTTCGGTCATTATTTTGGCAAAGCTAGCTAGGTACACGTTAGGGTAGGGCTTCTTATATACGTTCTCGAATATCAGTTCCTTGTGTAAGCCGTATTTATCGCGCATCAGGTCGGTAGTGGCTTGTGGCAGCTCTTTGTATAAATATAGCGAAAGCAGTTTTTTGCCGAACCAAGCACCACTGCCTTCATCGCCTAGGGCATAGCCTAGCGATGGCACTTCTTCGTAAATATCCTTGCCATCGTACAGACAAGAATTAGAACCTGTACCCAGTATGCAAGCTATGCCTGTGCTGCCTGTGTAGGTTGCTATGGCGGCAGCTTTAAGGTCGTGGTCCACTTGTATTACTTCTGCCTTGTCGAAAAACTTGCCCATGGCATCGCTTATAATTTTGTTGCGCTCGGGGCTGCTACAACTGGCACCGTAGAAGAAAACCTTGGTAAATTGGTGGCGCTTGCCATGCAGTTCATCGTGCTTCAGCATTTCGTGGTATATGCTATCGGGCGTGTGGAACAAAGGGTTGAAGCCAATGGTTTCAAACAGTTGTTTATCCTCGGTAAGCCAGTTGGTTTTGGTAGAACCGCTCTCGGCAATTATTATCATGCGCTTATCTTCTTACTCTTAATTTAAAAAATCGATTCCACCGCCTTCGTGCAGCCACTTCTGTATTTCTTCTATGCTGTATTCTTTCACCGGCCTTACGCAGTACTCGGGCGTGCACACCATTATAGATGTTACTACGCCATCTTCATCATCATAAGTACCTAGCAGGCCTTTCTTGCTGGTAAACTCGGCCTCGGTTACATCGGCATCGGCATCTAGCT
>JAFDYM010000287.1 GCA_018267435.1 Bacteroidota bacterium
CATACAGCACACAATAAAACAAAGCATGAAAAGAACTATACTAGTAACAGGTGGCGCAGGATTTGTGGGAAGTTGCATGGTTGACAAACTAATTGAGGACCCTGACAACTATGTAGTAATAGTTGACAACCTAAGCACTGGCAACATAGAAAGACTACCTAATCCCCAAGGCACAAATTGGAAGTTTATAAAGTGTAACTGCAATGAGTACCGCGACCTTGCCCCTGTAATGTCTTCGTACAAATTCGACTACGTATTTCACTATGCAGCAGTAGTGGGCGTAAAGCGTACGCTTGAAAACCCTGTGGCAGTGCTTAGCGATATACAGGGTATAAAATACCTGCTGGACCTTAGCAAAAACACAGGTGTAAAGCGCGTGTTCTTCTCATCGAGCAGCGAGGTGTACGGCGAACCGTTCGAGCACCCGCAGAACGAAATGACAACACCACTTAACTCGCGCTTGCCTTATGCAGTAGTAAAGAACGTAGGCGAGGCATTTTTGCGCAGCTATAAGCAGGAGTTCGATTTGGATTATACCATCTTCCGTTTCTTCAATACTTATGGCCCTAAACAGAGCAGCGACTTTGTGATGACACGCTTTATAAAGGCAGCACTTAGCGGTAACGATATAACCATATTTGGCGATGGTAGCCAAACACGTACCTTCTGCTACCGAAACGATAACGTAGATGCTTGCGCCCGCACCCTATACGATAACCTACACCTAAATGATACAGTGAACATAGGTAGCGACTTTGAAGTAAGTGTACTTCAGCTTGCGCAAATGATAATAGATATAACCGGCTCAAAATCGAAATTGGTACACTTGCCTGCCTTGAAAGAAGGAGATATGACGCGCCGTAAGCCAGATATTGGCAAAATGCGCCACCTGCTAGGCAGGCCTATGACCACCATTGAACAAGGTATTAAACTAACTATAGAAAGCGGCCAATACAACTACTAGTAAGTGGTTAATGGCTAGTAGTATAAAATGAGCAAAGGGAAAATATTGGTAACGGGTGGCTGCGGCTACATAGGTTCGCACACAGTAGTTGACTTACTTGATAATGGCTACGAAGTAGTAAGCATAGATAGCAACATACGCAGCAAGGCTTTAACTACTGAACGTATAAAAAGCATAACAGGTAAGGAAGTAAGGAACTACGCTATTGACCTTTGCGATAAAGAAGCTACCAAACAAGCCCTGCTTGCTGAAGGTAAGATAGACGGCATCATCCACTTTGCTGCTTTAAAATCGGTACCTGAATCGGTACAAAAACCTGCGCTATACTACCGCAACAACATCAACTCGCTAGTTAACCTATTGGAACTAGCCAACGAGCTACAGATAAAGAATTTCGTATTCTCATCATCATGCTCGGTGTATGGCAATACCAAGCAACTGCCCGTAACGGAAGATACGCCGTTTGGAGAGGCAGAAAGCCCCTACGCACGCACCAAGCAAATGGGCGAAAACATAACTGCCGACTACAGCAAAGTGAGCGATGGCAAGTATGTATTGCTACGCTACTTTAACCCAGTAGGCGCGCACGAAAGCGGCAAGCTAGGCGAAGACACTACCGATGTAATAACGGCACTGGTGCCGCGCATTACAGGTACAGCTATAGGCAAGTATAAATCGTTTACTGTGTTTGGAAAGGACTACCCTACCCGCGATGGTACCTGCGTACGCGACTATATACATGTAATGGATATAGCCCATGCGCATACCAACGCTATTGAGTACTTGCTGGCAGGCAAGCAGCAGCAAGCCTGCGATGTATATAACCTTGGCACAGGCAATGGTGTTACTATTCTTGAGGCTATAGAATCTTTCGAGCGTACTAGTGGCGAAAAGCTAAACTACGCGCTGGGCGAGCGCCGCGATGGCGATGTAATAGCCATATATGCCAATAACAACAAAGCCGTAAACCAACTAGGCTGGCACATAAAGCGCGACCTTGATACCATGATGCGCACCGCCTGGGCATGGGAGAAGGTGTTGGCTAAACAGTAAGCTATGTTTTTTAGTCCATTATATTTTCTATTTGCTTCCATCATTGCTATAGCCCTAGTAATTAGTAATGCTTTGGATATAAATAGGGCATTTAAAACAATTGATGAAGGACTAGTAACATCTAGTAGAACTGTTATTGATCGCAATACACTATTACGCGATTCAGTGGCTCAATTAGGTACATTTGGTCAGCAGCGACAGCTTATAGGTGTATATGCTTTTAAAGATGAATACTGTAACTATTTGCACCAAATTAAAACGGAATTAGCGCGTAAAGTTGGTGGAACAAGCGAGGCAGTAGGCATACTAAAAGACCCAGACAACACTACCATACCAACCGAAATACTTATAGAAAATCACAAAGCTGATTCAATACTGCAAAAAATTATCATTCTTAAAGAAGTAATGCAGACAACTGCTTATACTGATGATGCCAAGAAAAGTATAGCGGGCATTCTTTCAACAAAAACATTTAATGGAAACTGGGCTTATGATACATTCGGTAAAGTACCAGCAACGGCTGTGCTTACAATACTTGAAAAATTAGAGAATGATGCCAATGTAGCAGAACAGATACTCTTATCAGACATCTTGTATAGTCAAAACCTGTCCTCAAAACCTGCCACTGCACAATAGGCATGGTATAAGTGCCTAGGCTAGCCCTGTTATTAAACCTTACTTTGTGGTAAAACATAAAGTATTGTCATCAGCTATCATCCTTACCGTTGTACTAGCCTATTTTTTGTTGCTGCTAGCCATTGCGTTTTATACAGCACGCGGTGCTACTAATGAGTCTTTTTTTATTGGCAAGAAAAGCTCTAGCTGGTGGCTGGTGGCCTATGGCATGATAGGTACCTCGCTATCGGGCGTTACCTTTATGAGCGTACCAGGCGGGGTAGATAAAGGGCACTTTACCTATATGCAAATCGTATTGGGCTATCTGCTTGGTTATTTAGTTATAGCCTATGTGTTGCTGCCTTTATACTATCGCCTCAACCTTACTTCCATATATACCTATTTGCAAACGCGCTTTGGCAATACTGCTTATAAAACGGGTGCATCGTTCTTCCTAATCTCAAGAACACTGGGCGCTTCTATACGCATATTCCTAGTGCTTAACGTATTGCAAGTGTTTATGCTTGATGGCTGGGGCATACCTTTTGCAGTTACCGTGTTCGCTATTCTGCTTATGATATTGCTATACACATTTAAGGGCGGCGTTAAAACCATTATATGGACGGATACGCTACAGACCACGTTCATGATACTGGCGCTTATCATAACTGTATTCATCATTAAAGCAGAACTGAATACCAGCCTAGGCGATTTATATACAGGCTTGCAAGCAAAAGGCTACTTGCAAATATTCGATACCGATTGGAAGTCGAAAGGCTTCTTCGTAAAACAGATACTGGCAGGTATGTTTATTACCATAACCATGACGGGGCTCGACCAAGAGATGATGCAGAAAAACATCAGCGTACGCACACTTGGTGAATCGCAGAAAAACATGGTTGTATTTAGTGTAATAGTAGTATTTGTAAACCTGCTGTTCCTGTTCCTTGGTGGCATACTTTACCAATACATGGCAGCTAAAGGCATAGCTACACCCGCACACCCCGATGATGTTTTCCCAACCATAGCATTGCAGTATCTACCTCCATTTGCAGCAGTAGTATTTGTAGTAGGTTTAATATCGGCCCTGTTCCCTAGCGCAGATGGTGCCATTACAGCGCTTACCTCATCTTTCTGCATAGATATACTTGGCTTGAAAGAGCGCAGCGACTTGAACGAAGACGAGAAAGTAAAAGTGCGCACGCGTGTACACTTAGGTGTAGCTGTAGTATTTCTTATAGCCATTGTTATATTCCGCTACATAAATGAAGGCTCGGTAATAACCGCCATACTTAAAATAGCAGGTTATACTTATGGCCCCTTGTTGGGTCTATTCGCCTTTGGTATGCTTACCAAGCAAGGTGTAAAAGACAAGCTGGTGCCACTAGTATGTGTGCTATCACCTATCCTAACTTTTATACTCGACAAATACTCGGTTGATATATTCTGGGGTTACCAAATGGGATTCGAAGTACTGCTTGTAAACGGGCTTATAACCTTCCTAGGTTTATTATTAATAAGTTATAAAAAACAAGATGCTGTTACAAGCGTTTAGCATAAACAGCGTATACTAATTACCAAATACAATAAAATATGGTGAAGAAGAAAGAGAAAGACTGGCAAGGCTTAAGGGCAGATAGCAGTTGGAGGATGTTTAAGATAATGAGCGAGTTTGTAGATGGCTTCGAGAAGATGGAAGCATTCGGACCTTGTGTTTCTATCTTTGGTTCGGCACGAACAAAGCCTACACAGAAACACTACAAGCTAGCAGAACAAGTAAGCGAGCGCCTAACTAAAGAAGGCTACGGTATAATAACTGGCGGCGGGCCCGGCATAATGGAGGCAGGCAACAAAGGCGCACAAAAAGGCAAAGGCAAGAGCGTGGGCCTACACATAGAACTAGAACACGAAGGCGGCTGGAACAAGTATGTAGATACCGACAAACTACTTGTATTCAAATACTTTTTTGCGCGTAAGGTTATGTTTATACGCTATGCGCAAGCATTCGTGTTTATGCCCGGCGGCTTTGGTACTATGGATGAAGTTTTCGAAGTAATTACTTTGATACAAACAGGTAAAATAGACCGCGTGCCAATCGTATTCTTCGGTAAAGACTATTGGAGTGGATTGCTTGAATGGATAAAGAGCACCATGCTAGAAGAAGGCAACATAAGCGCGAAAGATCTTGACCTATTCGAGATAACCGACGACCCTGAGCAGGTAGTGAAGGTGATCAACAAATTCTATAAGAAGAAGGCACTTACACCGAATATGCGTTTGTAATGCAATGTTGGTGTAGCGTAAAGCGTTAGTTGAGAATAAGTGAAGAGGAGTATGTTGAAGAAACTTTTGGGCATAATAGGATTGCACGTATTGATGTTGTTGAGCGTATCGTTCAACAAGGATATACTTGTGCCATACCCACAGGGCAGCGGCAACTTACAGCCATTAAACGATAGCATTGTTTATCCGCAGAACTATTTCAAGTCTCCGCTTGATATACCGCTTACATTAGCCGGCAACTTCGGCGAGCCGCGCAAACTGCACTTTCATACAGGATTAGACTTCCGCACCAACCAAATGGAAGGCTTGAAGGTGTATGCCCCTGCCGATGGCTATGTATCGCGCATAAAGGTGGAAGGTGCAGGCTATGGCAATGCGCTATACATTACACATACTAATGGTTGGGTAACGGTATATGGCCACTTGCAAAAGTTCAATGAACAGATAATGCAACGCCTGCGCAAGGAGCAAAACGGTAAAGAATCTTTTGCAGTCGATTTCAAGCTATCGAAGAACGAGATACCCGTAAAGCAAGGCGATGTAGTAGCGCTAAGTGGAAACACAGGCGGCAGTGGTGGCCCGCACTTGCATTTCGAAATTCGCGATACACTTGACAATGTATATAACCCTATGCTGTTCGGCTATAAGCTGAAGGACAACATAAAGCCTACCGTAAGCGGTATGAAGTTCTATGCTATGGATGATGACCTGAAGTATAGCACCGAAGGTTACCGCAGCAAGGTGGCCTTGGTTAACGGCATATACAACTTGCCTGTTTCTACGCTAGAAGTAAACACGAAGAAGATAGGTTTTTCGGTACATACCTTCGATAAATTAGAAGGAACGGAGAACTACATCGGCATATATAACATGACCGTTTTCGATAACGATAAAATGGTTTATCAATATCAGATAGACAAGATTTCGTTCCCCGAAAAGCGCAGTGTGGTTAGCCATGTCGATTACCCTGTATTTCTGGCAGAGTCGCGCCGCTCATTGCATAAGTGCTATGTAGAGCCTGGCAACACTTGCCAAGTGTATGCTAACCTTGTAGATGGCGGCGTTGTGAATTTGGAAGACGGCAAACCGCATAACATCCATATAGAGATTAGCGACTTTTCGGGCAATGTATCGCAGGTAGATTTTAAGCTGAAGTACGCTACTGCTGCTACCCTATTCAAGCCTAAGTCAACCGACTACGACATCAACTTTCAGTACGATAAACCCAATAGCTTCAACAATTCCGACTTTAGGGTAGATATACCAAAGGGTTTGCTGTTCGATAATGTGTTTGCGCGCTATACCCCCACCCTAGCCACCGAGCCAGGCATATACTCTAAGGTGCATCAATTTGGCAATAGCGATATATTGGCTTATGATTGGTTTAGCGTAGCTGTAAAGGCCGAAGGTCTACCTGAAAACCTAAAGGACAAGGCCGTGATAATGTATAAAGATAAAACGGGTGCCAAGGCATGCCGTGGCGGTAAATACGAGAACGGCTTTATAGTGGGCAAAGGCCGTGAGTTTGGGCAGTATTATATAGCCGTAGATACCACGGGCCCGCGCATAACGCCAGTAAATATTGCGCCCGGCCGCAATATGCGTAAGTATGGCAAAATACAATTGAAGATGACCGATGCTGTATCGGGCATTATTGACTTTGATACATACCTTGACGGCAAGTGGGTGGTAACTACTTACGATGCAAAAAATGCCCTGCTTACCTTTCCATTAACAGGTTTAGCCGCCGGTGAGCATACTTATAAACTAGTGGTGGAAGATGAACGCCACAACAAATCGGAATACTCGGTTAAGTTTGTGTGGTAAATAACAAACCACACCAATATGCTTACTTTGAAAGAGGGCGACAAAGCGCCTGCCATAAAAGCCAAAGACCAAGACGGCAACCCAATCACACTAAAACAGTTTCTAGGCAAGAAGGTTATCCTGTTCTTCTACCCCGAAGATGATACACCTGTATGCACTGTAGAAGCCTGCAACTTTCGCGATAACTACGACGACTTAAAGAAGCGCGGCTACGAGCTAATAGGCGTAAGCCCAAACAGCAGCGAAAGCCACCAGAAGTTTATTAAGAAGTTCGACCTACCTTATACCCTTATAGCCGATGAGAACATGAAAGTGATAAACGACTACGGCGTATGGGGACCAAAAGTGCTTTACGGCAGGCATTACGATGGCCTACACCGCACTACATTTGTAATTGACGAGAAAGGCAAGATAGAGAAAATTGTTAAACGCGTGCTTTCGAAAAAGGCTACCGAGCAAGTATTGAAATAATTGAGCAGACTAATGAAAATTACGCTCTTGTAACGCTTTTTTTATTTTCTTTGATACATACCAAATCACACAAACAACACACGCTAAATGAAAAAGAATTACGCTCTGTTAGCATTGTTTTTAGTAGCAGCATTGGCTACCACCACTTTTAGGCAGGCAAACTCTGAAATTCCTTCGCCACCGGTAGGTAGCTCGGGCGACCCTTTCAACGCAAATAAAACTTGCGCACAAAGCGGCTGCCACCCTAGCCCTTCAAACACCAACACTAGCGATCTTTCTTTGTTCATTACCGAAGGTACTTCATTGGATACGTTGCTTTCTTCAAGCTTTGAATACGAACCAGGTGCTACCTATAACATGAATTTCCAGTTGGCATCAACCACTGGCCGTTATGGTTTTCAAATTTCATCGTTTGCAGGTACCAGCACTACACAGGCAGGTTCATTTACTGTAACCGATGCTACCCATACTGTGCTAAAAACTGCTTCGGGCAGACAATACATGGGCCATAAAAACGCCAATACATTCAAAAACTGGGAGTTCCAATGGACTGCCCCAGCTAGTGGCGATGTAACGTTCTATTATTCTTACAATAATGCCGACAACAATGATGAATCAACTGGCGATGTAATCTACAATGGATCAGTTACCATATCAGCTAAAACAAGTACTGGCATAAAGGATATAAGTACCAAACTTAGCGACCTAAGTATATTCCCTAACCCAGTTAGCAAAGATTTCGGCTTATCGTTCAACCTTAAGAACAGCGATGTAGTAGAAGCACAGGTTTACAGCCTAACCGGCGAACTAATGAGCACTTTGATAAACAACGAGCAAATGAACGCTGGTAACTACCACCGCAACTTCGACATAAACAATCTTGCTGAAGGTGTTTATACCTTAAAATTGACTGTAGGCGGTGTATCTATTTCGCAAAAAATAGTGAAACTGTAAGCATGAAGAAATTTGTATTAGGCACTGCTTTATTCCTAGCCATAGCTTGTATATGGGCTTGCGCAGCTAACAAAGCCGATGTACCAACGGATGTAAACTGCGAGGGCGTAAATGTAGATTCAAATACCTATACGCTTGCTGTTAAGCCTATTTTGGATGCCAACTGCGCCACCTTTGCCTGCCATAGTGCAGCAGTGGCAGAAAGCAATGTAAACCTAGAGGCTTACACGCCAGCAGTAGCTGCATTTCAGAACAAAGACGCGCTTTGCACCATACAACACGGTACCGATTGCATACCAATGCCAGATAACCAACCAAAGTTGGCAGACAGTTTGATAGCTATTATTCAATGTTGGGCTGAAAACGGCTACAAAGAATAATTGTTCAAACAAAAACCAGGTTTATGAAAACGGCGATAACTGCTATACTGTTGGTAATACTTAGCTCGTTTACCATGCAAACGGCTAACCCTAATGCATACATATGCAAAACGGGCAAAATCCACTTCTTTTCCGATACACCTGTTGAGGATATAGAAGCTACATCGAATGCGGCATTTGCGGTGCTATACACCGATAACCAAAAGATAACCGCCAAGGTGAAGATGGAGAGCTTTGCTTTTGAAAAGAAGCTGATGGAAGAGCACTTCAACGAAAACTACATAGAGAGCGAAAAGTACCCTTATGGTGTATTAGAAGGCACTATAGTAGAAAAGCTTGACTGGACGAAGGATGGTACTTATAACGTTACCGTTCGTGGCTCTTTCGAGGTGCATGGCGTAAAGCAGAACCGCGACATAAAAGGTACGGTAACCATAAAAGGTGGCGCGCCTACCAATGCCAAAGCTAAGTTCGATGTGAAGCTGGAAGACCACAAAATAAAAATACCGAAGGCGGTAATAATGAACATAGCCGAGGTAATAACCGTAGATGTTGACTTCAACTTTGTAAAATACGCGAAGTAACAGATGCTCAATTTACCTATCGGCGAGTGTCTTCACTCGCCGAAATACATATCGGTTAGTGAGGACACTAACCGATAGAGGGGATGGATGATAAAAACTATAGGCTCAATAGCCTTTACATACTGAAGGGGAGGTTGAACAAACCGCCCCTTTTGTTTTTACTTGTAACGATTGGAATATACATTTGAAACAGATAAACCATAACAGCAGATGAAACACCTGTTTACCCTTGCCTTTGCCCTGTGCCTAATGAGTGCCTATGCACAGGACGATATAATGAACGAACTTGAAAGCGAACAGAAACCGAAGAAGGAATATGTATCGTATACCTTTAAAACCACGCGCGTTATTAGCGCACACTCGGTAGAGGTGGTAAAGAAGGGCGCACTTGATTTCCGCATCAGCCACCGCTTTGGCGATATAGCCAGCAGCGGTAACGACCACATACACTCTATGTTCGGTTTCGACCAAGCGGCAGATATATTGTTTGCCTTTGAATATGGCGTAACCGACGACTTGACACTAGGTATAGGCCGTGCAAAGGGTGCAGGCCCGCTACGCGAGCTATGGAACGCCAACATAAAGTACCGCGTGCTAAAGCAAACGCGCGACTTTAAAAATCCGTTTACCATTACCCTATTTGCCAATGCCAGCATAAGCAGCATGCGCAATAGCGGCGACCCTACATCGCTTAACTATTTCCCGAAAGGTGGTGGCTATGCCAACTTTGCCAACCGCATGGCTTACACAGTGCAAGGTTTGTTTGGTATAAAGGCTACCAAGTGGCTATCGGTGCAGTTTACCCCTACCTTTGTATGGCATAACAATGTTGCATACAACGATAACAACTATCTTTTCTTAATGGGCTTTTCAGCCCGCGCTAAGTTTACTCAAAGGGCAGGCTTTATATTCGAATACTTTCTACCACTTACCAAGCCGGGCGTAGGCGGCAGGGAGTACTTCCCTATGGTGCGCGGCATGAAGAATGCCATGTATTACCCAGCATTGAACGTAGGTTTCGAGTTTGAAACGGGTGGGCACATCTTCCACATTAACGTAACTAACACCCGAGGTATGTTGGAGCAGGATTTTCTTGCCTACAACACTGCCAACTGGGCACAGGGCGAGTTTCGCCTGGGCTTTACCATATCACGTACCTTCCAATTAGGAAAGAAAGGAAAAGGCGAGAAGTACTGGAAGAAAGGCAGCGTAGAAGACGCGAAGAATAATAAGCAATAGTAATGCCGGGTGTCCGATGTCGGATGTTACAAAAAACAGAAGCCACTCTTTAGGAGTGGCTTCTGTTTTTTATGCTATTGTAGAGTTATTACCTACGGCCTATATTGTTCTATCACCTGCAGCACAGCATCCACATCTAACAATGATTCATCCATTTCGAATATCATGGTATGTTCATCGAAGTTAGCTAACAGGCCTTTCTCCAAGTTTATCAATGCCTCGTGTCTATTGCCAGCTTGGTAGTAGAAAACGGTTTTAACGTAGTAAATATCGGCGCTGCCGTCGAACTTATGTTCTGCCTCGCTTAGCACTTGAAACGCCTTCCTGTAGTTCTCTACGTTGAAATATGCCGATGCTAGGTTCACCCAGTTCTGTTTGCTATCTGGGTCTTGCTGAAATATACGCTCGAATATCTCTAATGCCTTGTCGTTCTCGCCCACCACTAGGTAGGCATCCGCCAATGCTATTAGGTAGTCTACATTATCCTTACTCAGCTTTACCGCACGTTCAAAAGAAGCGATAGCTTTATCCAAGTTATCTTCCATGCGGTATGTTTCGCCTATGCGGAAGAACGCTTCTTCGTAATAAGGATCAACCGCTATGGCCTTGCGCAGGTACGAGCGCGACTTGCCCAACTCTCCCAACTTCTCGTAGCAGGCGGCAGTCTTCAAGTATAGCTCTTTATCTGGTCTCGATATCTTGATGGCCTCTTGATAAAACTCAAGTGCTTTATCGGTATTGCCCGTTATAAACATTACGTCGCCGCTGCTTACTATGGCAGGCTCAAAGTTATCATCTATGGCTATGGCGTAGCCAAGTGCATCAATAGCTTTATCGTATAAACCAATACCTGAATACGCATGGCCTAGGTTGTACCATGCCCAATGCGAATAAGGACTTTCTTCCAGCAAGTTCTCATAGAACATAATGCTCTCATCGTGCGTGCCCATTAGCTCTGTGCAGAACCACAACCTGTTCAATGCTTCCTCGCACATAGGGTCGTGGCGCAGTGCGTTCTTAAGGCATGTTACCACCTCTACATACTTCTCTTGGTCTTCCCATATATCTGCCATTTCAAGCAGCAGCTCGCACATATCTTCCTTCTCGGTAGCTATAGCTATGGCGCTTTCTATCACTTCCATAGCCTCGGCATGGCGGCCCTCCCATAGGTGCACATCGGCACGTATCAAAAAGATATTGATGTCGTTCGGGTCTAGGCGCTCGGCTTCTTCCAACAATGGCAGTGCCTCGTCGAAACGCTTTTGGTTGGCCAGTATCTCGGCCTTCTTAGTATAAAAAACAGATGAAAAAGGGTATTGCTCCATAGCCGTGTTGGCTACGCGCAAAGCTTTGTTGTATTCTCGGTTATCCTGATAAAACTGAACGATGTGGTCATAATTCTCCTCGTCAAAAAAGACCTTTCTATTCTCTTTCTCGGCATCCTCGTACTGCTTAATCAAGTCCATCATTTCGCCGAATGAAGGCTCCATAAATTCGTCTTCTTCCATAGGTATGAATTTAATGTAAACGAATGAGATTAACAACGCCGCCAATGCTATATAAAGAACGGTTTTAACGCACGTTTAACGGTATTCCGAATATAACTTACAGAATAATATGTTGCGCCCGGTCTTTTCAACAAACAGCATGCTTGTTGTACACATAATAATAGCATGCCGTTATTGGCAAAACTTTAACTTAGTTGTTCATTTAAACCGTGCATGAAATACATTTTAGCACTCCTTTTTTTGCCCTTTACCATGTTTGCGCAGCAGGGCTATTGGCAGCAGCAAGTAGACTACATAATTGAGGTAGAACTGAACGACGAAGACCACGTGCTGGAGGGTTTTATTACCATGCAGTACAAGAACAATTCGCCCAATACGCTTAACCATATCTATATTCATCTTTGGCCGAATGCCTACCGCAACCACGAATCAGCATTGGCAGACCAACTGCTGGAAAACAGCGACCCTAGCTTCCGCTTTAGCAAGCTAAGCCAACGCGGCTTTATAGATAAGCTAAGCTTTAAGCTGAACGCCGAAGCCTGCGTTTGGAAGTACGATAGCAACTCGATAGAGATAGCAAAGCTAGAACTGAACGAGCCCTTGGCAA
>JAFDYM010000288.1 GCA_018267435.1 Bacteroidota bacterium
CAATGCTCTATATGCAAAGGCATTTTACCTACCTCACCTTCTATATTACGATAGATGACTTTTTTATTGGTAATTAATTTAGCCGAGCCTAAGGCAGGTAGCATAAAATACTTACCGGTATTCGAGTTCCACATTTTTACTTCGGGCAGTGCATTATATTTATGGTTATGCTGGCTGGCAAAAATATACTCGCCCATCGAGTCTATAAGCCATGCCAATTCGCCTGTCTTTTTCACATCTACGCTCCACAGGTTGTAATAACCTGAATCTGTTTCTATACGATAACGGCCCGTAACTAATATTTCCGAACCCTGTGCAGTACCCTTCGCCCCAATTTGTATTACGCTTACATCTTCCTGCATTTTGCCCACTGCTACCGATATTCTGGGTTCATGCTTTTGGTTTACGTTGCCGCAGGTACTGCATACGCAGATAGCCGAAAAGTCGGAAACTATGTTCAGTTGCTTACTGCAACCCTCGCATAATATGTAGCCACCTTTGCCGAATATCATGCCTATCTTTTTATTTCGGTTGTAGTATGCTTAACAGCATTAAAGTGCTGCAATATCTTTTCGGTTATAGCCTTTGCATGGCCATCATTTACCCGCATGTAGTTAGAAAGGAATACATCGAAGGTAGCCCTGCCGTATTCGGGCCATGTGTGGATAGATATATGCGACTCGGTAAGGCAAACTACTGCCGTAAAGCCGGCATCGGGGAACGAGTGCATTATTTCGCCCAAGCTACTTAACTGGTAAGTGACAATTAATTCCTTTAGTAATACAGTAAACGATGCTGCGTCTTTCAACTTAGCTACATCGCTGCTTTCAAAATCGCAAATTACATGCAGGCCGGGAATATATTGCGGGTGGGCTTGTGCCTCATTCATACGCATGAAAATAGAAATAAGCGTGAATTTGTAAAATTCCGCATTTGAGCATGTGGGTTATAACTATTTCCGCCTATTTTAAATCAACTACTGCAGAATCAAAAATCGCTTCTTCCACACAAGGATTATCATACAAACCAAGTGGTTGACTGCACAAATAAGCGAAAGTTAACTTTGTGAGGTTCTGTGCATGCTAGCTTATTAGCGGACGTTCTGCGCTTAAAGGCAATTATATCATTTGTTTAACTGCTTGGAGGACTATCACATGGATGGAGAGGACATTTTTGGACAAGGTACGCCGCCGGATGATTTGTCTGGATGGGCGACTCTGAACTTTCGCGTAGGATTCTATCCTGTCAAGTATTTCGGCATTAATTTAGCATGCGACAACATCATGGACTTGAAGTACAGGCAGTTCGCTTTGGGTATAGGTTCGGCAGGCAGGAATTTTTTCGTATCCATAAGGACAAGGTGGTAGTGAAATAATTTATTCGTTTATAGCTAAAACTTAAACAGCTGAATGTCATTCCAAAGGTTCGATAATTCGGTGTTTGACGGTACTAAGAAAGCAATCCAATAAATGGGTTGCTTTTTTGCTTTATGGATAGTTACTTCGTTTATATACTTTACTCGGAAAGGCACAATCGGTTAAACGATGTCAAACTTTGTTTGCTGCAATGCACTTAGCTCCACTTCCAGTCTTTTATCTCGGGCATATCTTCTAAATGTTCGCATATATAGGCTTTGTGTTTTTGCAGCTTTGCTTCAAGTAGCTTAATTACATGCATAGACTTGTCTTGGTATTTATTGGCCCTTTTTAATGCCTCTATGGCTAAATGATACCTACTCATGTTGTTTACTACTACCATGTCGAAGGGTGTAGTAGTACTTCCTTCTTCCATATAACCTCGAACATGGAAACGTGAAGGGTTAGGGCGGCCATGTATAAGATCGTGTATTAAACGCACATAACCATGGAATGCGAATATTACATGTGTGTGCTCAGTAAACATGTTATTGAATTGATCTTCGGCAAGGCCGTGTGGGTGGTATTCCTTTGGCGATATGACCATTAGGTTAACTATATTTACTAAGCGCACTTTCAATTCAGGTATGTATTGCTGTAATAGCCAAGCGGCAGCTACAGTTTCTAAAGTAGGTACATCGCCCGCGCATGCCAGTATAATATCGGGTTCATTGTCCGCATCGTTACTAGCCCATTGCCATACCGAGGCGCCAGTGGCACAGTGTTTCTCGGCCTCTTCTATATTCAACCATTGCGGTGCTGGTTGCTTGCCGGCTATTATTAAGTTAACGTAGTTATTGCTTCGTAAGCAGTGGCTTGCCACCGATAAAAGTGTATTGCTGTCAGGAGGGAAATATAGGCGTACCACACTACTTTTTTTATTTGCCACGGCATCTATAAACCCTGGGCCTTGATGGCTATAACCGTTGTGGTCCTGTCGCCATGTGTGCGATGTAAGTAGGTAATTAAGCGAGGGTATGGGTTTACGCCAACCTATCTCGTTGCATGTTTTTAGCCATTTGGCATGTTGTGCCATCATGGTATCTACTATTGAAACAAAGGCCTCATAGCATGGAAAGAGACCATACCTGCCTGTAAGCAAATACCCTTCTAACCAACCTTGACATAGGTGCTCGCTCAGCACTTCCATTACACGGCCATCTGCAGCTATGTGTTCATCAGTATTTGTTATATCACCTTGAAAGTTGCGATTGGTTACCTCGAACACGGAATCTAACCTATTGGAGCTTGTTTCATCGGGGCAGAACAGCCTGAAGTTTTTCCTTTCCTCGTTCAGTTTGAATATATCGCGCAGCAAATTACCTAAACGTCTTGTTGCTTCATCCTCTGTAGCGCCAGGCACTTTTACTTCTATGGCATAAGCCTTATAGTCAGGTATCTGTAGGCATTCTGTTTTTTCACTACCATTGGCATACTTGCTATTACCCATTCTCAAATTTGGTGTAGGTATCAATAGTTTCAGGTCTGCCCGTAAATCCCCGTTTGAGGTAAATACCTCTTCGGGCTTGTAGCTGCGCATCCAAGCTTCTAGCATTTCCAATTGTGCAGCATCGGTTTTTACCTTGGTTAAGGGTACTTGATGCGAGCGGAACGAACCTTCAAGTGGTTTGCCATTTAGTTTTTTGGGGCAGGTCCAGCCCTTTGGGGTGCGCAATACTATAACAGGCCAATAGTACCGTTGGCGTATATTGCTATTGCGCGCTTGGTGTTGAATATCTTTTATCTCTTGGTATGCTTTATCAAGCACTTCGGCAAATTGTTGGTGCACTAATAGCGGTTCATCACCTTCTACAAAGTGTGGTTGGTAGCCATATCCTTTAAACAAAGATGTTAACTGCTCATTACTGTGCCTGGCCAGTACTGTAAGCCCTGCAATTTTATAACCGTTCAAATGCAATATTGGTAATACAGCACCATCTGTTTTAGGGTTTAGAAAATCAATCGACTTCCAACTGCCTTCCAGTGGACCTGTTTCTGCCTCTCCATCGCCTATTACGCAAGCTGCTATAAGATTGGGATTATCCAGTACAGCACCAAATGCATGGGCCAAGGAATAACCTAACTCGCCGCCTTCGTGTATAGAGCCCGGTGTGTGGGGGCTTACATGGCTAGGTATACCATGTGGCGTTGAGAACTGCTTGAAAAACTTCGTCATTCCTTCTTCGCTATTACTAATTTCGGGGTAGAACTCGCCGTAAGAGCCCTCTAAAAACACATTTGCAAGAATAGCAGGTGCCCCATGCCCCGGACCAGCAATATATAATACTTCGGCATTGGTGTTTCGTATCAACCTGTTTAAATGCACATATATTAGATTGAGGCCCGGGGCTGTACCCCAGTGCCCCAATAAGCGGGGCTTGATATGTTCGGCCTTTAGTTGTTGTTTCAACAGTGGATTACGCTGCAAGTATATTTGCGCCACGGCTAAGTAGTTGGCTGCATTCCAATATTCGTTGATAAGGTGCAGTTCATTATCTTGTAGATAAGCCATAAGTATGTTGGTTTATATTAAGTCAATTATGTGTTGAGCTATAGCATATTCTTCATCGGTAGGTATAATGTGCATTTTGGCTTTGCTTAGTTCCGAAGAGATAGTATAGGCGTTCTTTTTATTCAGTGCTTCGTTTATTTGCAAGCCTGCATACTCCATATCTTTACATATGGAAGACCTTATGGCGCCGGCTTTTTCGCCTATGCCACCCGTAAAAACCAATACATCTATACCGCCCAATATAGCTATTAAAGCCCCAAGGTGCTTCTTGGCCTGGTAGCAAAACATATTTATGGCCAGTTGTGCATTTGTATCATTTGCCCGTTTCATTAACTCCTGCATATCGCCGCTCAAGCCCGATATGCCCTTTAATCCAGATTGGTGGTTAAGTAGTTCGTTTAATTGGTGGGCAGTGTAATTATGGTGCTGAAGCAGATATATTACCACCCCAGGGTCAATGTCGCCTGTTCTGCTGCTCATTATTAAGCCCCCAGCGGGTGTAAAACCCATAGTGGTGTCAATGCTTTTCCCGTTTTTAATAGCTACCATACTGGCACCGCTGCCTAGGTGCGCAATCACAATTTTCTTTTGTTGTATATCGCTATATTTTGTTCGCAGCGAAGCATATATGTATTCATAAGATAGGCCATGAAAGCCATATTTCTTGATGCCTCCTTCTGTTATCTCTTTCGGTAAGGGTAGTTTTTGGGCAACTTCTGGCATCTCCCAATGGAACGCAGTATCGAAGCAGGCTATATGGGGTAAGTGAGAGTAATGTTCACGCATTCTTTCAATTGCTGCAATGGCATTAGGTAGATGTTCTGGCGCAAAGGGTATAGAGCACTTTAACTGCTCTATTATCTCGTTTGTAAGAATAGTAGGCAGATGGTAGTTATTTCCACCATGTACAAGCCTATGGCCAACTGCTTTTATACTTAATGATAAATTCGATTTGAACCAATTAACTAAATAGTCAATGCACTCTTTTGTGCTGTTGATGGTTAAGTTTTCGCTTGTTTCCTTATCTGCTTGGTATACGCTGAAGATGGTATTGTTTGCTTCAGTTTTAAAGCTTCCCCGTAGCACGGCATAGCTTGCTCTTTCTGCATTGAATACTGCAAATTTTATGGAAGAAGAACCAACATTGATAGTTAATATGGAATTTGGAACGTGCATGGTTATATCTATACAAAGATAGTTCCCTGCTATGTGTAGTATGTTTGAGCAATGATATGCGCGTATTTGATATTCGTCAATAGTTTTTAAAGCTAAATGGCGATAATGGTTAAGCAGATGCAATAAAGGTTGGGGGACGTTAATGCAATACAACTCTGTTACTTGTTACGTTGCCTAACTTAGCTGCCTCTTATGTACATGCTGCTAAAAGTATAAGCTGCAATATTTTTTATGTTGTATTAGCCTGATGGTTAGCCCTATATATTTGCGTGCCAAAGATTAACTTTGCAGCAGATTAGTATATCTATATAAAATGACCGACTTAATTCAGTATTTGGCTACTTTGTGGCAACAAATAGCCGACAACCCAATTCCTAGCCTTATAATAGTGGGCAATTTGGTTATTATCGAAAGCCTATTATCGGTAGATAATGCGGCTGTGCTAGCTACCATGGTTATGGATTTGCCTAAAGAGCAGCGCGGAAAAGCCTTAAAGTATGGTATATGGGGGGCTTATTTCTTCCGTGGCTTGGCTATGATATTTGCGGCATGGCTTATTACCATTTGGTGGTTAAAAGCTGTTGGTGGCTTGTACCTACTGTTCCTAGTATATGATTGGTGGAAAGGTAAGCAAACACCTAGCCATGATGATGACTTGATAGACAAGAAAAGTAACTGGTTATATAGGGTTACCGTAGGTAAAATAGGTAATTTTTGGGCCACGGTGGTATTGGTTGAGTTAATGGATATGGCTTTTTCGATAGATAATGTGTTTGCAGCTGTAGCATTTACGCCTAATTTGTTACTGATATGTCTTGGTGTTTTCATAGGCATATTTGCCATGCGCTACATAGCCCAATGGTTTGTACGCCTTATGGAAAAGTACAAGTTTTTAGAAACAGCCGCCTTTATAGTTATAGGCATATTAGGGGTTAAGTTGGTACTATCTATCTTTGAGCATTTTTACCCGCAAAGCCAGTTTACTAAGATAGTAACTAGCCACCAGGCCGATTTCGCAGTAACTTTGATTACCGTATGCATCTTTTTCGTTCCCATACTTACAAGTACCCTATTCAATTACCCTAAAAAAGGGGAGTAGCTTAGGCTTGTGTTACAATTTAACTAACAAATGGCCCTAAAGATGCGCTACTGGTTTAGTATTATATGTATGCTGCTTTACCTTGCCAGCTATGCGCAGCAAGTGGGCGATACTTTGTATCGTTCTCCTAAGGGTATAAAGGGGCACTATAATACTATACACATCGATAGAAATCCTAGTCCAAAATTCTATAAAGCGATAGGCAACCTTGATATATCTAAAGAAGATAGTACTAAGTATTTACAGTCTTTAGGATTTTTAAAGTTTGCTAATACATACAATGGTAAGAACGTGGTAGCAGATTTGCCACAAAAGTGGGTAAGCTTGGAGATGTATAGAGACAGCTTTTATTTATACTATATGCCTTGTTATCTTAGGCAGCAAGGGGCCATTTCCTTTTCCGATTCAGTTTTTATTTATCATACTCAGCATTACCCTATCTTACAAAGTATCAATGAGCTTTCCAGGATAGATTCAAGCACATTTCAATTTCAGTTGTTAAGTGTAAATAAGAACTCTAGCCTGCTTACAATACATATAATAGATATTTTGAAAGGAATAGCAATATTTGAAGAGCATTACTTTGGCAATGTAAGTTACTACCCTATGATAGATGCGAATAAACTACAGGCAGTACCTATGATAGTAAATTTTTGCCTAGGGGCAGACGGTAGTGCAATGACCTTCGACTTCCCTAAAGTCGACTTCTCCAAGTTTATTCCTAAAAAATAGCGCCCCTTATTTATCCCTTTTTCTCTCTTACTATATCGAAGTATAGTGCCTTTTTGCGCCTTTTTTGGAACGGTCGTTTGGAAATTCGGGTATCCTCCTTACTTTTGTTGACTGATTAGTCAGTTTAAAGCAAATAAAGAAATGGAGTAATTATGAAAACCACCGACAAGCAGAATGAGAAAAGGAAGGCCATATTAGAGGCCAGCCTTAAATTATTTGGCGAAAAATGCTTCCAAGATACGTCCACAGCAAGTATATCGCAGGAAGCAAACGTTGGCACGGGAACACTGTTTTGCTATTTCGATAGCAAAGAGGATTTGGTAAACGAACTGTACTTGGAATGTAAAGAAGAGTTTGGCGCCTATGTAAGCGAAGGGGTATGGGAGCACCCCACATTTAAGCTGCGTTTAAGGCACATTTTCGATAAACAAGTGCAGTGGTATACCGAAAACCCTCAGAAAATCAAGTTTATGATACAGTATAGCTCATCGCCCCTTATAACTAAAGTAACCCGCGAAAGGGCCATGCTGCGCATGAATGCAGTGAACGATATAGTTAAAAAGGCGGTTGAAACGGGCGAACTTACGGTTCATTCACTTGAGTTGGTATCGTACTCCATCTCCGCATATTTTCACCAGCTGGGTTTGTACCTATTAGAGAAGGCTGAAGGCAAGAACCTTAAGAAGTTGCACGAAGAAGCCTTCAACCTGATATGGAAAGGTATGAACTAGGCTAAAAAAAATTTGACATGTAAAAATTGACTGATTAATCAATCTAATTTCTAAACTAATTATTAAACAAACGATAAGTTTTAAGCACTCAACCACACGAATGAAACAATATATACGAACCCTGCGGTTCATGTTTCTTGCCCTAATGTTGCCCCTGCTAAGCCAAGCCCAAATAGCTAACGATAGTCTACTGGAAAACGGTACGCTGGAGAACATTATACAATACGCACTGAAGCATCAACCTGCGGTACAAAAATCGATACTGGATGAGCAGATAACAAAGAGCCAGGTTAACACGCGCTTGGCTGATTGGTATCCGCAAATAGGTTATAACTACAGCTTGCAACACAACTTTCAGTTGCAAACTGCAGCCTTTCAAGGCCAGATAATCCAACTGGGTAACCAGAACACTAGCTTGCAGCAGTTTGCATACACGCAGAATATACTGAACCCTGCCCTTGTGTTCGCAGCAGTTACCGCTAAAGATGCCAAGCTAGCTAGCAAGCAAATAACTACCATCAACAAAGTAGATGTAGTAACCATGGTAAGCAAGGCTTTCTACGATGTACTTTTGACACAGCAGCAAATAAAAGTGAGCGATGAAAACATAGCTCGTTTAGAACGCAGCGTTAAGGACTCGAAGGCGCAGTACAATAGCGGTATAGTTGATAAAACAGACTACCAACGTGCTACCATATTGCTAAACAATGCCATTGCACTAAAGAAGAGCAACGAAGAAGGCCTTAAAGCAAAAATAGAATACCTGAAAACGGTAATGGGCTACCCTGCCAAAAGCAATTTGAATGTAGTGTACGATAGCCTAGCTATGGAAAACAGCGTAAGCTACGATGTGGCCCAAACCGTTGACTTTACCAATAGGCCCGAGTACCAATTGCTGCAAACGCAGAAGTCGTTACAAATAGGTAATTTGAAGTACAGCAAGTTTTCTTTTCTACCATCGGTACAAGGCTTTGCTGCCTACAACATGAATTATTTGAACGATGACATTAGCCAGTTGTATCGTACCAACTATCCTCAATCTTACGCGGGCATTACGGTTGCGCTCCCTTTAGTAGCCGGTGGCAAGCGTTGGATGAACATTAGGCAGGCCAAGTGGCAGTTGAAAAAAGCCGATTGGGACTTGACAAACTCGGAGAACAACATCAACGCAGAATATGCAGGTGCGCTAGCTGCTTACAATAGCAACCTAGCCAACTATACTGCGCTGCGCGAAAACAAACAACTGGCGCAAGGGGTGTACGACGTAATACAGCTACAATACCGCAACGGTGTTAAAACCTATCTGGAACTATTGATAGCCGAAAGCGACCTACGTACCTCGCAAATCAATTATTACAATGCACTATACCAAGTGCTTTCAAGCAAAGTGGACTTGCAGAAGGCATTAGGACAAATAAAGTTTTAATAAAATACTAAATACATCAACACCAAATACGCTATGACAAGTACACTCATAAAATTTATTCAAGCCATTGTAGTAATACTTGCTCTTGCCCTTGCACTATCGCTTACAGCGTGCAAAGGCAAGCAGGAAGAAGGCGGTGGCGGCTGGGCACAAGGCCCGGTGGCAGTAGGCACTGCCAGGGTAGAGCAAACCAATGCCAACTACCACATTACATACCCTGGCACCGTAGTAGCTTTGAACCAAATACAGTTAATGCCACAGGTAAGCGGCTATATAACTGGTATATACTTTAAAGATGGCGACCGTGTAAGCAAAGGTCAAAAACTATATACCATAGATGCGCAACTATACGCTGCCAACTACGACCAAGCCGTGGCTAACCTAAGGCTGCAAGAAACAAACTTGCTAAAAGCGCAGAAGGATGCTGACCGCTACCACGAGCTAGAGAAGAACGATGCAATAGCCAAGCAACAAGTTGACTATGCAGAGGCTGCACTAGAAGGTGCCAAGAAGCAAGTAGAAGCAGCCAAGGCTGCGGTACAAAGCCAGCAAACAAGCGTTAAGTACACTACTATCACCGCGCCTTTCGATGGTACTATAGGCATATCTCAAGTTAAAGTAGGTGGTGCGGTAACAGCAGGTATGACCTTGCTTAACACTGTAAGCACAGATAACCCAATGGCAGTTGACTTTGCAGTAGACCAAGGCGATATATACCGCTTTACCAAGCTACAGCAAGAAGCCAAGGCGAACGATAGCACATTTACTATCGCCTTCAGCGAAACGGATGTGTATCCTTACCCTGGTAAAATTAGCTTTCTTGAACGTGCTGTAGATGCGCAAACAGGCACCTTGAAAGTAAGGTTGGAGTTTCCTAACAAAGGTAATTTGCTACGTGCAGGTATGAGCTGCAACGTACGCGTAGCTAACAACAATAGCGCACCGGTAATATTGATACCAACTATAGCTATAACCGAGCAGCTAGGCGAGTACTTTGTGTACATAGCCAATGGCAATAAGGCTACGCAGCAAAAGGTAACACTAGGTACAGTAGTGGGTAACAAAACCATCATAACTGCTGGGCTTAAGGGTGGCGAAACTATAGTAACCGATGGTGTGCAGAAGCTACACGAAGGCTCGGAAATAACAACAGGAGGCGGCGAAGCTGCACCTGCTGCCAATGCCGAACCTGCCAAGGCAGAAGCAAAAGAAGAAACCAAAGGCGAAGCGAAGAAGTAATTACTTCCTTTCTAGCGTCTATTGTCTAAAATCTAATGTCTATAAACGAATGATCGCAAATACATTTATTAAACGGCCGGTAACGGCCATGGTGATATCCATTGTTATTACGGCAGTGGGCTTAATATCGCTACTCAACCTGCCCATAGCGCAATATCCCAATATTACGCCACCGCAGGTAACCATAGCGGGCCAGTTTACAGGTGCCGATGCTGAAACGGTAGAACAAACTACTACCACAGCTATAGAAACACAGGTGAACGGTACACCGGGTATGACGTACATACAGAGTACGAGTACCAGCGATGGCCGCGCCAACATAAACGTAAACTTTGAAGTAGGTACCGATATTGATATAGCTACGCTTGATGTACAGAACCGCGTAAGCGTAGCCGAGCCTACCTTGCCCGATGCGGTAAAGCGCTTAGGCCTAACGGTACGTAAGCGTAACCCGGGTATAATGATGGTAATAGCATTGTACTCGCCTAAAGGCACGCACGATGCTACCTTCTTAGGTAATTATTCAAACATATACTTGAAGGACGCCTTGCTGCGTGTAAAGGGCGTGGGCGATATCATCTCTTTCGGCGACGACTTTGGTATGCGTGTATGGTTGAACCCTGATAAGCTAGCATCGCTGGGCATGAGCCCTAACGAAGTGCTGGCAGCATTACAAGAGCAGAACCTACAGGTAGCAGCAGGTAGTGTGGGCGGTACGCCGCAGCCAAGCAACCAGGCCTTTGAGTACAATGTGTTTACCAATAGCAGGCTAAACAAAGTTGAAGAGTTCGAGAACATCATTGTTCGTGGCAATGCCGAGAGCGGTGCCGTAACATATTTGAAAGATGTAGCACGTGTAGAGTTGGGCAAGTTTACTTATACCAACAATGCATTCGTTAACGGCAAGCCTGCGGCATTCATGTTGGTGTTTCAAGCGCCGGGTGCCAATGCATTGGAAACCTACGAGGCTGTAAACAAAACGGTAGAGAAAATGAAGACAACATTCCCTAAAGATGTTGACTATCTTGTTCCTTACGAAACAGTATCGGTAGTTAGCGCCTCTATCAACGAGGTGGTACACACCTTCGCCGAGGCATTGATATTGGTTATCATAGTAGTGTTCCTATTCCTACAAAGCTGGAGGGCAACCTTGATACCTGTGCTGGCCATACCTGTATCCTTGATTGGTACTTTTGCCTTGTTCATTCCGCTAGGTTTCTCGGTTAATACCTTTACCCTATTGGGTATGGTACTTGCCATAGGTATAGTGGTAGATGATGCCATAGTGGTGGTAGAAGCCGTGCAGCACTTAATCGACCATGAGCATCTCAGTCCGCGCAAGGCTACATACAAGGCCATGAAAGAAATATCTGGCCCCGTTATAGCCATTGCATTGATATTGGCGGCGGTGTTTGTACCAGTAGGTTTTATACCGGGCATAGTAGGTAGGTTATATCAGCAGTTCGCTATCACCATCGCTATATCGGTATTGATATCGGCCTTTGTGGCGCTTACGCTTACACCAGCCTTGTGCGTTATGCTATTGCGCAAAAGCACAGTGGCTACAAGTAACAATATATTTGCGCGCTTCTTCCGCGCCTTCAATATTTGGTTCGATAAAGTTACCCATGGCTATACGCACTGGGTAAGCAGGTGGATCAAGTTCACACCGATGGTATTGATAATGCTAGTGTGCTTATTTGTTGGCTTGGGCTTTATGTTCAAAACAAAAGCAACGGGCTTTATTCCTAACGAGGACCAAGGTTATCTATTCATAGCCTATGAATTGCCAGAGGCTACATCTACCACACGTAACATAGATGCACTACAGCAGATAGTGAAAGAAGTAGGCAGCGTAGATGGTGTATTGAACACAGGTGCCATAGCAGGCTTCAACGCCATATCAAACTCAAACAAGAGTAACGTGGGTACCATATTCGTACTACTTAAACCTTGGGAAGAGCGCAAGGGCGAAAGCCAACAGTTCGGAGCCATATTGGGCAACATACAAGGTAAGCTGAACAACATACGCTCGATAAGCGGTATGGCTATTGCGCCACCAGCTATCGATGGTTTGGGTAGCACAGGTGGTTTCACTTTCGAGATACAGAAGCGCGAAAGCACCGACGATTTGAAGAAGTTTGAAGGAGTGGTAAACAATTTCCTTGGCGAGCTGTACAAGCGCCCTGAGATAGCTATGGCTTACAGTTTCTTCAACGTACGTACACCGGGCTATAACATCGAGCTTGACCGCGAGAAGACCAAGAAGCTTGGCGTAAACATAGCCGATGCATATAGCACTATGGCTACCATGCTAGGTAGTACGTATG